>CAUBWQ010000001.1 GCA_958439775.1 uncultured Collinsella sp.
CATCTTGAACACCTTTCGCTCTTAACTAGGTGTCCAATTCATCATACCCACTCCAGTTTTCCATGAGTATAGACCTCAGGGTGAAGCACGACCTGGAGTCCAGGAGGCGGGCCGTCGAGCTCTTCGACGCCGGTGTCGGCTGCAAGCCGGCGGCCGAGGCCCTATCCGTCCCCCGCGAGACCGTGAGAGAATGGCAGTGGGTATACCGGGCGTTCGGAAGCGAGGCGCTGCTGTCCATGGGCGGGAAACAATCCAGGTACACATTCGAGCAGAGGGTCGCCGCGGCGTCGGCCGTGGTCGACGGCGGGATGGCGAAGGCCGACGCCATGGCTGAGTTCGGGATCAGGTCGAAGTCCCCGCTGGAGCGCTGGTGCAGGCTCTACCGCGAGGGCGGCGCCGAGGCGCTGCGGTCCCGCCCGAAGGGCAGGCCGAGGGGGTCGAGGTCGAAACCCCGGGCCCGCACCCGCGAGCAGGAGCTCGAGGAGCGCTGCCGCAGGCTCGAGGCCGAGGTCGCCTACCTAAAAAAATTGCGCGCCCTGGTCGAGCGGGACGGGCTCTGACCAGGGCGGCGGCCGAGGCGGTGAGGGCGCTGCGCGCGGAGGGGCACTCCCTGCGCCACCTGCTGGAGTGCTCGGGGCTCGGGAGGTCGACCTACTACTACGCGCTGGCGCACCCGCGGAGGCCGACCAGGCCCGAGCTGCGCGACGCCGCGGCCGAGATATTCTCGCGCACCGCCAACGGCTGCGGGCACCGGCAGATAGCCATGTGCCTGCGCGCCGAGCTGGGCGCGGTCGTGGCCGACAAGACCGTGCTCAAGATGATGCGCGAGATGGGCATCCGGTGCGGGATACGCCGCCGGGGCTCCCGCCGCCGGTACAGCTCCTACAGGGGGCTCGTGGGGAGCACGTTCGAGAACGTCATCGCGAGGGACTTCGGCGCCGAGGGGCCGTGGCAGAAGCTCGGCACCGACGTCACCGAGTTCAAGGTGGCCGGCGCCAAGGCCTACTGGGCCCCGGTGCTCGACTTCTGCACGAAGGAGATCGTGGCGAGCGACATATCGACCTCGCCGGACCTCGCCCAGCAGCACAGGATGCTCGACCGGCTCCTCGAGGCCCTGCCCGACGGGGCGGCACCGACCATGCACTCGGACATGGGCTGGCAGTACCAGCACGAGTCCTACGCCTCCAGGCTGGAGGGGGCGGGCATCACCCAGAGCATGTCGCGCAAGGGGAACTGCATCGACAACGCCGCCACCGAGCAGCTCTTCGGCCACGTGAAGGACGAGTTCTACCGCGGCAGGGAGTGGGGCAGCTTCGGGGACTTCAAGCGCGACCTGGAGGAGTACATAGCCCATTGGAACACGCGGCGCAGGCAGGTAAGATTGAAGGGCCTGACGCCGGAGGAGTTCCGGAACCGGGCCCTTGCGGCGTAGTCGCTATTTATTCAGTCCAAGTTTCGGGGCGCAGTTCACTGTCCCCTTTGTGGTGGTTTTTGTTTTTGAGAGAGGGGCGGGACGCTGATGGACGTCCGTACGGACGGCGATATTGCCGATAGCTTTTGGTGGCGGCGCACAACGCTGACGCGCCGCACTCCTCTGTATGACGCCTGCGTATCGGCGGGGCTGCTGGTCGCGGCGACGATTGTGGGCGCGCTGCTCGACCATCCGGGTCTCGCGCCGAGCATCATGATCGTCTATGTGTTCGCCGTTCAGCTGTGCGCATTCTTTACCTGGAGTCGCCTGTATTGCTTGCTGAGCTCGGCTGCCGCCGTGGCACTCTACAACTTCTTGTTTGTCGACCCGCGCTACTCGCTGTCGCTTATCGACCGCGTCTATCCCGGCATGTTCTTCATCATGTTCGTGGTCTCGCTTGTGTCGAGCTCGATTGCGTTGGCCCTGCGCCGCGCCTTGGCACAGGCTGCCGCCAGCGACCGCCGCACGCATATGGTGCTCGAGACCAACCGCATGCTGCAGCGGTGCGCCGATCAGCAGCAGATCGTTCATGCCATGGCAACGCAGCTGGCGCGTCTTTCGGGCTGTCCGGTCGTGTGGTACAGCGCCGACGCCGAGGGCGATGACCTGCTGCCGCGTGCGACATACACGGCCGTGGGCGATGCCGCGCCGGTGCATGAACTGGCGCCGCAGATGCCGCCGCGGCTCTCGGCGTCCGCCTATGTGGGAACGCCGCTCGATGCAACCTATGGCGGCTCGGCGTTTTATGGCATCTACCTGACGGTTCGCACGGGCGACGGCTTCGTCCGCTCGGGCGACCCCGCCTCGGTGGTGGGCGTGCTGGCTATCGTTGCCGAGCCCGACGTGCTGACGCATGAGGAGCGGACACTTGCCGATGCTATCGTGAGCGAAGGCGAGCTGGCGCTCGACCGCGCCCGCGCCATGGAGGCCCGCGAGGAAGCGGCGGTGCTCGCCAAAAACGAACAGCTGCGCGCCAACCTGCTGCGCTCCATCTCGCATGATCTGCGCACGCCGCTTACCAGTATTTCGGGTAATGCCGACGTGCTGCTCGATCAGGGCTCGACCGGCACCGCGGTGCTCGATGCCCAGACGCGCCGCGGCCTGCTTCTATCCATTCGCTCGGATGCGCTGTGGCTCAACGCCACCGTCGAGAATCTGCTCGCCATCACCAAGCTCGAGGGCGGCGGTATGCGCCTGTCGACCACGCTCGAGCTCATGGACGATATCGTCGAGGAGGCACTGCGCCACGTAAATCCGGCCGTGCGCGAGCACGACCTTAAGGTGGTGGCGTGCGATGAGCCGGCGCTCGTCAACGTCGACGCGCGCCTGATGGTGCAGCTGGTGGTCAATCTGGTGAACAACGCCATCACCTATACGCCCGCAGGCTCGCATATCATGATTTCGATTAGCGTCGACGATGGACGTGTGGCGTGCTCGGTGGCTGATGACGGCCCGGGCATCGCACCCGAGGACCGTGAACGCATCTTTGAGTCGTTCTACACCGCCAACCACGGTCTTGCCGACAGCCATCGCAGCGTGGGCCTGGGTCTTTCGCTCTGCCGCTCCATTGCGTTGGCGCATGGCGGTAGCATAGAGGTTGCCGCGGCGGACCCGCACGGCTCGGTCTTTACGATTGAGCTTCCCGCCGCCGACGTTTCGTTTGATAAGGAGTAGCGCTGTGCCGAACTCTGCCGTAAAACCGCTCATCTTGGTCGTTGAGGACGACCCCGCCGTTCGCAATCTTATTGTTGCCGCGCTCGAGGCGCACGGCTTGCGCCATATGGCTGTGGAGACCGCCCATGCCGCCATCGCCGCCGCCTCATCGCAGGCGCCGAGCATTGTGCTGCTCGATCTGGGCCTGCCCGATATGGACGGCGTCAAGGTGGTGGAGTCGGTGCGCGCATGGTCGGGCATGCCGATTATCGTGGTCTCGGCGCGCAGCGAGGATGCGGACAAAATCCGCGCGCTCGATGCCGGCGCCGACGACTACCTGACCAAGCCGTTTTCGGTCGAGGAACTGCTCGCGCGCATTCGCACGACGCTCAGGCGCCTTTCGTATGCGCAGACGGGCGGCGTTGTCTCCGAGGGCTCGTTCGATACCGGTGAGCTGCATATCGATTTTGATGCCGGCATCGCTACGATGGATGGCGAGGAACTGCATCTGACGCCGATCGAGTATAAGCTCCTGTGCCTGCTGGCGCATAACGCCGACAAGGTACTGACGCACCAGTTTATCCTGCACGAGATTTGGGGCACGGCGACCAAGAGCGACCTGGCGAGCCTGCGTGTCTTTATGGGCACGCTGCGCAAGAAGATCGAGTCCGACCCCGCGCATCCGCGCTATATCCAAACGCACGTGGGTATCGGCTATCGCCTGGTCACCCAAGGCTAGATAGCCAACCACCATCCCAATATGAGTTGCGGTGAAATAGTTCCTGTTTGGGCCTTTACCAGGCTTTTTAGGAACTATTCCACCGCAACTTTGTCTATTTGCCCTTGGGCTTGCTGGCGTAGAACTTCTTCTTTTTGGGCTTGCCGGCAGGAGAGGGTTTGCCGGCAAAGTTCGACTTGCCGTTGCCGGCCTGCGCGTGCGCGGGTACTGCCGCACGGGGCTTGCGGGCCTCGGGGTTGCGCAGCTCCTCGGTTCGCTCGGCAATCTCCTCGGCGCTAAAGCCGACCTCGGCCATGGCGTCCTCGATGGGCAGTCGGCGCACGATGTAGCAATGGTGCACCTTCTGGTTGCGCGCGAAGTCCTCGGGAATGGTCTGCGCCGTAATGTCCTCCAGCACGACGCCCGCGCGCGCGAGCTTGCGCGTCTCGGGGCGGAAGCCACGCAGGTTGCAGCTAAAGATGGCGTGGCCGCCCTGTGCGAGCAGGCGCGATACGCCGGCCAAAAGCTCAACATGGTCGCGCTGGACATCCCAGGTGCGGCGGCCCATCTTGGATGAGTTCGAAAACGTGGGCGGGTCGACAAAAATCAGGTCCCAGCGGTTGCGCGTCTGGCGCTGGTCGCGAATCCAGGCAAGCACGTCGTCGCGCACAAAATGATGCTGCGGACCAACAAAGCCGTTCTGGCGCATATTGCGCTCGGCCCAGTCCAGGTAGGTGTTGGAAAGGTCGACTGTCACGGTTTCCTCGACGCCGCCGTCGGCCGCATAGCACGTGGCGGTGCCGGTGTAGGCAAACAGGTTGAGGAAGCGGCGCGCCTGCTTGGCGTGCTCGCGCACCAGGTTGCGCGTGACGCGATGATCCAGGAAGATGCCCACATCCAAATAGTCGTCAAAGTTGACGGCAAAGGTGAGTCCGCCTTCTTCGATGAGCGGCAGGCGACGGCGCGCGATGTTGGCGCGCTCGCCCGAGCCACCCTTGCCGGCGCCCTGCTTGCCGTACTGCGAGCCGCCGCGCGAACGCATGCGGGCCTTGGCGTGCACATGCTCGGCGGGAACATCTAGGATGCGCGGCGCGATGGCCAAGATGTCGAGCATGCGGGCCTGGGCAAGCGCGGGGTCGATGGTCTTGGGCGCGGCGTATTCGGCGATGACGAGCCAGCGGCCCGGCGTCTGCGGGCAGCCCTCGTACAGGTCGATGGCGGCGGAGTAGTCGGGCAGGTCGGCATCGTAGACGCGGTAGCAGCTCACGCCCTCGCGCTTGGCCCACTTGCGGCGCAGACGGGCATTCTTGCGCAGGCGGTTGGCGAACTGCTCGGACTCGGGGATGAGCACGGGCAGCGGTTTGCCGTCGCCCAAGTCGAGCGTGGCGGTAGGTTCGGGCATGGAGGAAGCGGCGGCTTCGTCGTTGGCTTCGTTGGCATCCGCAATCTCGGCCTCGGCATCCGCACTGGTCGCAGCCTCAAACGCTGCGGCGGCGTGGTCGAGCGAAGGCCAAACCTCAATAGCCGCCTCCGCGTTATTGGGCATGACGGCGATGGAGCGCGCGGGCTCGGCATGGAGCGCGCGGGCCATAAGGCCATCGCGGGTGAGTGCGGCGACCGGCGCCGAAGCGAGCTCGGGGGCGCGGCGCAGCTCGCCGATGAGCGTCATGGCATCGTGCATGAGCGAAAGCGGGGTCTCGGTGGTGTCCGCGACCAGGGCGGCACCGGCGACGGCGCCCGCATGGTCCAGCACGGTGGCGGGCTTGGCGGCGCAAAAGTCGACAAAACGCTTGTAGCCGGCGCTCTTGACCATGCGCTCGGCGGTCTTGCGGGCGGCGGGGTCGATGTCTACGGCCACGATGCGCGCCTGGCGCTCGCGCGCTGCCGCCTCGCGCTCGCGCGCCTCGGCAAGCAGCTGCTCCCACAGAGCGGCGTCGTGTAGCTGCCAGCCCTCAAAGCCCCAGCGCTCGCGTGCGGCGCCCGGGGCGCGGTCGGTCAGAATGTTCACGGCTTCCAGCAACAGGCCGCCGCCGGCGCATGAGGCATCGATTAGCGTGGGAAGGGCTTCATTCTCGTAATCGTCGGCCGTCAACTCGCGCTCGCACAGTGCGGTCCAGCCGACCTGCGCCAGCACCAGGGCGGCGTAGTCGGGGCGCAACACGTGCGCACCCTCGCCGGCACGGGTCGCCGCGGGCGGCAGGCGCTTGAACAGCGGGTCGCCCGAAAGGTCCAGGCTTATGCTCGCGCGGCGCTGGCGCAGCGAAAGCAGTAGGTGAACATCGGGGTCGGCGGCGTCGACGTCGGCGCGACGGCCCGTGGTCTCGGCCAGACGGTCGCACAGCGCGTCTTTGGCGCGCAGGGCCGAGAAGCGCGTGTTGCGCAGCTGCTCGGTCACGCCGCGGGCGGTGATGGCGATGGTGGCGCCGGGGCGGACGATGCTCTCCCAGGCGATGTCGTAAACGCTATCGTACAGCTCGTCGGCATCCTGCGCCTCAAAGCGCCCGAGTACCACAAACACGCGGCTCGCCAGGCGCGACCACAGACAGGCGCGGTAGCCTTCTTCGAGCTCGCCCTCAAACGTGGCGCGGCCCTTCAGCCGGCGAACATGCGAAAGCCCGAGGCGTTTAAGCTCATCGGCGAGTGCGGACTCAAAGCCTTCGGGGCAGCTTGCGTAAAATTCCATGGGTGACCTCTCTGGTTGCGTCGCTCCATTATATGATGGATACTTCGTTTACTCTCGCCCCCGAAAGGAACCCATATGATTGATGCGTGCCCCGATTCCGCCGTGCTCTTTTTTGACGTGGACGGCACGCTGACGTCGTTCGATCCCGACAACATGACCGACAAGGACTTTTCGGCGGTTCACCCCTCGCAGGCGGTCGTCGAGGCGTTTCATCGTCTGCGCGACGCGGGACACCAGGCATTTATCTGCACGGGTCGTCCCTTGTGGCTGATTGCCGATGGCCTGCGCGCGCTGAACCCGGCGGGTGTCGTTGCCATGGCGGGAGCGACGCTCGAGGTCGAGGGCCGCGTGGTGCACGAGGACTGCTTTGACGAGGACGTTATCGAGGAGCTTGCGCGCCGTATGGCCGCGGCAGGGATTGAGGCCTTTTTCGAGACCAACGTGGCTACTTTTGCCCTGGAACCCGCGGGTGTTGAGCAGTCGTCTCTGATCGGCACTTCTGTGGTGCACAGCACCGAGGAAATGCGCGTCGACGGCCGTTTGCGCGTGGGCAAGGTAGGCATCGTCGCGAGCGACCTGGCTCGCGTGGCCAACGATGATGGCTTTATCGATCGCGAGTTTGAGCTGTGCAACACCGGTGGTCAGAATCGCGAGCTGAGCCCCAAGGGCATCGACAAGGGCGTGGGCGTGGCGCGAGCGCTGGAATACCTGGGTCGCACCGGCAACGCACGCACCTTTGGCTTCGGCGATTCGGGTAACGACCTGGGCATGCTCGCTGCGGTCGAGACGGCTGTCGCCATGGGCAACGCCATGCCTGAGGTCAAGGCGGTCGCCGACTACGTGACCGACGATGTCGCACACGACGGCACCGTCACAGCGATGCAGCATTTCGGCCTCATCTAATGAATCCCGCGTTCTGACGTTTGCTCAAACTGCGACTCTTTGCTTTTACATGCTCAATCGATTTATCAATCCAAACACTGAGATGTTTATACCGTTCGCCGAGAAGATAAAAAACCGCAGTTCACGCCTTGATAAACGTAGGTAAAGTGTTTAGCAGTTTAACGCCCATGTGCAAGCGAAAGGAATCAGGCAGATGGCAATCAAGGTGTTCGCTGACGGTGCAAACCTCGAAGGCATGCTCGACATGTACGAGAACGGCAACGTTCAGGGTTTCACGACCAACCCGTCCCTTATGAAGAAGGGCGGCGTGACGGATTACCGCGCGTTTGCCAAGGAGGTTCTGGCCCACATCGCCGATGTGTCCGTGTCGTTCGAGGTCTTTGCCGACGACGTCGAGACCATGGAGGTCGAGGCGCGCGAGATCGCTACCTGGGCCGAGAACGTCTACGTCAAGATTCCGTGCGTGACCACCAAGGGCGAGTCCACCGCCGAGCTGGTGCGCAAGCTTTCGGCCGACGGCATCAAGGTCAACGTCACCACCATCTTTACGCCTAAGCAGGTTGACGAGATGGTCGAGGCCGTTGACACCGAGACGCCGTCCATCATCTCGCTCTTTGCCGGCCGCATCGCCGACACCGGCGTCGACCCCATTCCGTTTATGACGGAGTCGGTCAAGAAGGCCGCCGCCAAGCCCAACTGTGAGGTCCTGTGGGCGTCCACGCGCGAGCTTATCAACATTTACCAGGCAGAAGCCTGCGGTTGCCAGATCATTACGGTGCCCAACAGCATCCTGGCCAAGCGCAAGAACATCGGTCGCGACCCGTACGAGGTCTCGCTCGACACCGTGCGCGGCTTTGCCAAGGATATCGCCTCGCTCGGCTTTCATATTCTGCCGTAAGCAAGGGTACCCCCTGTAGCGACGTGCAAAATCGCGAGTATTCAGCAAGGTAAAGGTCTTTATCAGTTAACCGAAGCATGGAACGGCCCCCGTTTTGGCTCTGACGACGCTAAAACGGGGGCCGTTTTTTGCTTTTTCGTCTCTGAGGGGCATCCGGAACGGTGGAATTTGCAGAATACTCGCGATTTTGCACGTCGCTGCAGGGGGTACCTTTGCTTTGGCGGTTTACTTGCCCTGCACCATGGTGAGGGAGATCTTCTTGCGGTCGCGATCGACCTTTTCAATCCACACCTTGACCGTGTCACCGACGCGCACCACGTCGCTCGGGTGCTTGACAAAGCGGTTGGCCAGTTTGGAGATGTGCACGAGGCCGTCCTGGTGCACGCCCACGTCGACGAACGCGCCAAAGTCGACGACGTTGCGCACCGTGCCCTTGAGTTCCATGCCGGGCTCCAGGTCATCGATGGAAAGTGCTGAGCGGCTAAAGATCACCTCGGGCGCGTCGTCGCGCGGGTCGCGACCGGGCTTCTTGAGCTCGTTGACAATGTCGATGAGCGTCAGGGTACCGCAGTCCAGGTCGCTTGCCAGCGCCGAGATGCTGCCCAGACGGCGCTCGATGTCGGGCACGCCGCCGCGGCTGAGCTCGCTTGCCGCAACGCCGGCGCGCTCCAGGACGGCCGTTGCCACCTCGTAGCTCTCGGGGTGGACGCTTGTCGCGTCGAGCGGGTTCTTGCCGCCGCTGATGCGCAAAAAGCCCGCGGCGTTCAGATATGCCTTGGGTCCCAGCTTGGGGACTTTCTTGAGCTGGCGGCGATCGGTAAAGGCTCCGTTTTCCTCGCGGTAGGCCACGATATTCTTAGCTACGCTCGGTGTGATGCCCGATACGTATCCCAGCAGGCTTGCGCTCGCGGTGTTGACGTCGACGCCCACGCGGTTGACGACGTCCTCCACCACATGGCCCAACGTGCGCGAAAGCTCGGCCTGGTCAAGGTCGTGCTGGTACTGGCCAACGCCGATGGACTGGGGCGGGATCTTGACGAGCTCTGCCAGCGGGTCTTGCAGGCGGCGGCCCAGGCTCATGGCGCCACGCACGGTGACGTCCAAGTCGGGATACTCCTGGCTGGCGAGTTCGGAAGCCGAGTACACCGACGCGCCGGCTTCGTTAACGATGGTGTAGCGAAGGCTGGGCGCCTGCTCGGCAATGAACTCCGAAACGACTTCCTCGGTCTCGCGGCTGGCGGTGCCGTTGCCGATGACGATGGTGTTGACGCTGTCCTTCTTGACGAGGCGGGCGAGCTCGCGCTTGGTGCCGGCGACGTCGTGGCGCGGCTTGGTGGGGTAGACCACGCCGTGGTCGAGCAGCTTGCCGGTCTCGTCCATGACGGCGACCTTGCAGCCGGTGCGGTAGCCCGGATCGAGCGCGAGCACGCGGGCGCCACGGACGGGGCGTGCCGAGAGCAGGCCCTCGAGATTCTTGGCAAAGACGTTGATAGCCTCGGTCTGGGCGCGAACGGTGAGTTTGGCGCGGGCCTCGCGCTCCAGCGAGGGGGCCATCAGGCGCTTGTAGCCGTCGGCGATGGCGGCGTCAAAGACGGGCGCGAAAGCGCCCTGGCGACGGGGCCAACGGCTGCCGAGGCGTGCCGTGGCAGCGGCGCCGTCGACGTTCACGCGCACGCGGAGCTTGCCCTCGCGCTCACCGCGGTCGATAGCCAGCACACGGTGGTTGGGGATGCGGCGCAGCGGCTCATCATAGCTGTAGTACGGCTCGTAGGGAGTCTTCTCGGCGGGGTCGGTCGCCTCGACGACGATGTCGGCGGTGTTTTGCGTAAAGGCGCGCAGGTCGGCGACGTTCTCGGGGTCTTCGGCCACCGTCTCGGCCGCGATGTCCGCCGCGCCGGCGAGCGCCTTCTCGGGCGTGTCGAAGCCGGCTTCCTCGTTGACGTAGGCCGCGGCGGCGTCGAGCGCGCTGCCCTTGGCGGATGCCTGCATGATGATCATGTTGGCAAGCGGCTCCAGGCCTGCCTCGCGGGCCTTCTGCGCGCGGGTCATGCGCTTTTTGCGGTAGGGCTTGTAGAGGTCCTCGACACGCTGGAGCTGCGTGGCCTCGCGAATCTGCTGTTCGAGCTCGGGCGTAAGTTTGCCCTGGGCGTCGATGAGCAGAATGACGTCCTCTTTGCGCTGTTCAAGATTGCGCAGGTAGGACAGGCGCTCGTCGAGTGCGCGCAGGGCGACGTCGTCCATTCCGCCTGTGGCTTCCTTGCGGTAGCGCGAGATAAAGGGGATGGTGTTGCCCTCGTCGATGAGCTTGACGGCCGCCTCGATGTTGGCGGCCTTAAGGTTGAGCTCGTGGGCGAGCTGGGCGATAAGATCCATGGGACTCCTTGCGTTTAAGGTGCGTTTGCAGCACAGGGCTACCAAGGATACCACCCGTCCCAAAAGACTGTTTTGGAGCCGCACCACGAAAACGACCTATCTACTACGTTTGAACCGCATGGGTCGACCATGCCTGGTTTTACCGGAAATCGGCAAGCCGTCTACCTGAGGTTTTTATGTCGCGAAATTTGGCATGGTTGAGGGCGATCGGTTAAACGTAGTAGACAGGCCCATTCCGTGGCGTACGAACCAAGCCGAGATGCAAAATAGCCCCCCCGCCCCAGAAAAATCGACTGCTCTGTAGCATAAGGCCCCGCGGGCAGGAGGCTGCTCGCGGGGCAAAGAAGAGGGGCTTGTTGGTGGCGGGCCGAGGCGCTCGGCGGGGAGTTTGCCGCGGCCCGCTCTTAAGGCATTACAGCTCAACGAGCTGGCCGGTCTCGGCGGCCTCCTTGATGGCGTTGAGAAGCGTGAGCGTCTTGACGTTATCGGCGGGGGTCACGACGGGCTCGACCTCGCGGCGGACAACCTTCACAAAGTGCTTGAGCTGCATCTTGTGCGGCAGTGCCGGGTCGACGGCCGGAATCTCCATTTGCAGCGGCTTGTGCCAGTTGGAGGCGCCGTCGTAGGAGAACTGGTGCAGGCGGGGCAGCGACAGGGCGCCCTTGGTGCCGCCGATAAAGTAGGCGTCGGCGTCGAAGGGGCGGTACTGCGGATCCTCGCGAGCGGTCGCCTCCGAGGCCCGGGGGCTGGCGGTGGGGGGGGGGATGGTCATGCTCGCGAGCGCGCCGTCGGCAAAACGGACGTTGACCACGGCGGAGTCCTCGGTCTCAAAACCGCGGGCGGCGCTGGACTGCATACCCTGGACGGCAACGGGCTCGCCCAGCAGGTAGCGGAGCAGGTCGACGTCGTGCACCAGGTTGACCAGGATCGGGCCGGCACCCTTCTTGCGGCGCCACTCGACGTCGAAGTACTCGTCATTCTTATAGATCATGTAGTGGAAGCTCGACACGGTGAGCTTACCCAGCTCGCCGGACTCGATGATCTCCTTGGCCTTGTTGACGAAGGGGTTGTGGCGACGGTGCTGGCCCACGAGCACGGGCACGCCGGCGGTCTCGGCCTCGGCGGCGAAGGCCTGAGCATCCTCAAGGTCGTTGGAGATCGGCTTTTCGACCAGCGGTACGATGTTGCGCTTTACAGCCTCGCGGGCAACGCCCAGGTGCAGGTCGTTGGGGGTGGCGATGATGACGGCCTCGGGCTTGACCTCGTCCATCATTTGGGCGGGATCGGTGTAAAACGGCACGCCGGCGGCCTCGGCCGTGGCGCGGGCGCCCTCAAAGGCGTCGGCGATGGCGACGAGCTCGGCCTCGGGCTCCTCGGTGACAAAGCGGATGTGGTTGCGGCCCATGGCGCCGGCGCCGATAACGGCAATGCGGACGGGGTTGAGCTCAGACATTTCGACTCCTTAATACTGGTGACCGGTGGAATGCGACAAAGGGACTGTCCCTTTGTCGCATCGGTAAAACTAGGCGGACTTCTTCTTGCTGTCGGAGACCATCATGTAGACGGTGAGCACGACGGCGATGGCGGCGATCACAATGGCGCCGTAGAAGGACTGCTGGTAGGCGGCGCTGCCGGCCTCGGCGTGATACAGCACGGCGGTGATGGGCTGGCTGATCCAGGTGGAAGCGGCGTAGCCCAAAAACATGATGCCGTAGTTGACGCCGATGTTGCTGGTGCCAAAGGCGCCACCGGTGAGCGGCGGGTAGATGACGAGCAGGGCGCCAAAGCTAAAGCCAAGCAGGGCGAGTGCGACAAAGAACATGCTCTGCGTAAAGCTCATCGACATGATGACGAGCGCGACGATGGTGACGACAAGGCTGATGAGCAGCGACTTGTAGGCACCGAGCTTGTCGATGATCTGGCCAAAGGACAGACGACCGACCAGGTTGGCGCAGGTGTTGACGGAGACGACCACACCGCCGAGGGCGACGGCCGCGGCGCTCGTGGGGTCGGCGAAGAGCTGGACGGCGGCGATGGAGGCAACCTTGCCTACGAGCAGGGTGCCCGCGGTGGCGGCAAAGGCGAAGGTGACGATGAGGACCCAGAAACGCGGGGTCTTGACCATCTCGCCCGGGGTGAGGTCACCGAAGGTGCCGGCGTGCGCGCCGCCCTTGGGGGCCTCGAAGCCTTCGGGCAGCCAACCGGCCTCGGGGGCTTTCAGGAACAGGGCGGAGGCGGCGATCATCACAAAGAAGATGACGCCGAGCGCCTTAAGGGCGCCAAAGATGCCCAGGCTCGGGATGAGCAGCGAGGCGAGCACCGGGGACAGCACGGCGGGGCCGGCGGTCGAAGCGGCCAGGGTGATGCCGGAGGCGAGACCCTTCTTGTCGATGAACCACTTTTGGCCGGTGGTGAGCGCCGGGTTGTAGCCCAGGCCGTTGCCGATGGCGGCGACGAGCGAGAACCACAGGTAGAACTGCCACGGCTCGGTGACGGTGCCGGACATAAACCAGCCCAGGCCGTAGCACACAGCGGCGGCGATCACGACGTTGCGCGGGCCGATCTTATCGGAGATACGGCCGGCGAAGATGCCCGTCACGGCCATGATGGTCTGAAAGACCGGGAAGGCCCAGGTAAGAGCGCTGGACCACTCGGGGTAGACGGCGAGCAGGTTCTTGCTCACGACGGAATACAGCGCGATGGAGCTGATGAAGAACATGGTGACGCACGCGGCTGAAAGCACGACGGCGCGACCCTTGTTGGAGTTGGTGGAAGCCATTGGACTCTTTCTAATCGATACGGGGGAGGAGCGGTCGTATCCGCGGGTCTCCCTGTTAGGTTGGTTTACTGGTCAGTCGGCTTGGCGACGCCGGACTCATCGGACCAAAGCTCGACACCCTTGTTCTTGAGGTAGTTGTCGGCATAGGCGCGACGGCCGCCGGGCTTGGCGGTGAGGTCGCCCATCATATTGGAGAAGCCACCATCGACCTTGATGGCGTCGCCGGTGGTAAAGTCCGAGCGCTTGGACGCCAGGAACATGACGGCGTTGGCGATATCACTGACCTCGCCGATGCGACGCGTGGCGATCAGGCGGCTGCGGCTCTTTTCGACCTCGGGGTCGGCGTAGAAGTTGGCCGACATCGGGGTCTTAACGAAGCAGGGCTCGACGCAGTTGGAGCGGACGCCGTAGGGGCCCCACTCGGCGGCGAGCATCTTGGACATCATGTTGACGCCGGCCTTGGTGGAGCTGTACACGCCCGAGAACGTCTCGGGGGAGTGGCTGGCGACGGTCGAGATGTGCACCAGGCGACCCTGGCCGGCCTTGATCATCTCGCGACCAAAGCGCTGCGAGGTGATGAAGTAGCCGGTGAGGTTGATGTTGAGCACCTGCTCCCAGTCGCTCAGCGGCAGGTCTTCCATGGCTGCGAAGCGCAGGATGCCGGCGGTGTTGACGAGGACGTCGACGTGGCCGAAGTCGGCGATGGTGGCATCGACGGCGGCCTGAACCTCGGCCTCGTCGGTGGCGTTCATCTTGTAACCCTCGGCGTGGATGCCAAACTCAGCGGCGAGGTCGGCGGCAGCGGCCTTGACCTTCTCTTCGTCCAGGTCGAGCAGGACGACGTTGGCGCCGTGGCGGGCGAACTCGCGGCAAATCTCGACGCCCATACCGCCGAGCGCGCCAGTCACGGCGCAGACATCGCCCTCGAGCTTAAGCCAATTGCTCATAGGAACTTCCCTTCTTGTGCCTCCCGGTGGGTCGCTCCCATTAACCGACCCACGTGGTTTTCGCTGGTTATCGTATGCTTTGCATTTGCGCAGGTGAATTGCATATTTGTTAGAATGGCGTTAACCGTAGGTTTATACTATGCGATGCAGTTTTTTCTCAATTGAGCGCGTGACCTGCGAAAACAACCCCCTGTGGCGCCATGTGGCCACGGGCGCGAAAACGGGAGATTGACGTGTACGATCGACGACTCGAGGCCATATCGGCCGCCGCGGAGCTGGGAAGCTTCTCACGGGCGGCGGCAAAACTGCGCGTGTCGACCCCGGCGCTCGTCAAGCAGGTGTCGGGCTTCGAGGCCGAGTTTGGCATCACGTTGTTCGAGCGCTCGCATTCTGGTGTTAAGGTGACGCCGGCGGGCGCTCTGCTGGTGGACGACGCGCGCTCGATCATGCGGCAGTCCGAGGACGCGCTACGCCGTGCCCGACGCGCGGCGGGCGATGGCGGGGCCGTGCGTCTGGGCGTGTCGATGATGTGCCCGGGGCGCCAAACGCTGTCGATGTGGTCGGACATTCACGATCTGGAACCGTCGCTGCGATTTGAGATCGTGCCGGTGAGCGACCTCTACGACGAACGCGAATCCGTCATGCGCAGCTTGGGCCGCGAGGTCGATGTGGTGCAGTCGAGTTTTTCGACCCCGCGCTGGGGCGATGCCTGCCAAAAGCTCCGCATTGTCAACGTGCCGTTTTATATCGACGTGCCGCGCACGAGCCCGCTGGCGCGCAAGACACGCATTACGGTTGCCGACCTGGAGGGCATGCGCCTGCGCGTGCTCCGTCACGGCAACGACGCAATGGACAGCCTGCGCATCGATCTTTTGGCAGACTTGGCAGACGGCGGCGTTGACGTGATCGACGTGGACAGCTTTGACTTTGCGCTCTTTAACGAGGCGGAGGAAAAGGGCGACGCGGTGCTCACCTGCGGGGCGTGGTCGGGGGTGCACCCGGCCTTTGTGGGCGTGCCGTTCCTGTGCGGCCGTGAGGTGCCGGTCTTTCTGCACTACCCGCTCGAGCCTACCCTCCAAGTCCAAAAATTCGTCAACGCCATGGCCCAACTCCTCAAATAGCTATCGTGTCGATGATTCTTTAATTTCCGTCCTAGAAAAATCATCTGGTAGAGTTGACCTCACGTGAATTTCAGCACACTGCGTATCACCTGTGCTTTTGTCATTTGGGGGAGTGAACTTGTGAATACTTCTGTCGCCAAGAAAGCCAGCCGGGCGATGCGCCTGCTCATGATGGTGCTCACGGCAGTTCTCATCTTCTTCTTCATTAATGTTATGCTGCTCGTCTCCGATATCCAGGGCACGGCGCGCGTGGTCAACTATGCCGGTCTGGTGCGCGGTACCACGCAGCGAATCGTTAAGCTCGAGGACGCGGGCCAGCCTCAAGACGACTTGCTCAAAGCCGTGGATTCATACATCAACGGCTTGCGTTACGGAAGTGGCGACCTCAACCTCGTCCGTCTCGACGACGATGAGTATCAGGCAAAGATGACCGAGCTTGCAAATTATTTTGATGAGCTTTGCGCCGAGATCAGCCGCGTGCGCGAAGTCGGCTACGAGAACACCGATATCATCGCGATGAGCGAGGAGTTCTTTGGTATTTGTGACGATGCTACGCGACTCGCAGAGGACTACTCTCAGGAGAAGGCGTCGGCGCTCAACTATCTCGAGGGCTTGGTGATCATCGACATCGTGGGCTTGGTGGCGACCTTTGCGGTCGAACTTGTTCGCGCGGTGCGCACTGCCGCGCTTAATCGCGAACTGCAGAACAAAGTCTATCTCGACGAAGCCACGGGACTGCCCAACAAGAACAAGTGCGAGGAGATCTTGGGGCAGGAGCAGCCTGTCTCCGCGGAGGCGTCCGTTGCGGTGTGCGTCTTCGACCTTAATAATCTGCATACGGTCAATAACAACTTCGGCCACGAGAAGGGCGACGAATACATCCGTTCTTTTGCCCAGCAGCTGGGGCGCGTGGCGTCCGAGACCTGCTTTGTGGGCCGCGACGGCGGCGATGAGTTTATCGCGGTGCTGCGGGATGCCGATCGAGCTGCCGTGGAGTCCTGTCTCGCTCGGGTTCGTGCGAACGTGAACGAGTATTCCGAGGCTCATCCCGACATGCCTATCAGCTATGCGGTGGGCTACGCGCTTTCCAGTGATTTTGATGAACCGCCTACGATGCGCGAGCTCTTTTCCCGGGCCGACAAAAACATGTACATCGACAAGAGCCGCGTAAAGACAGCCGAGGCAGCCGGGCTGCAACGCGAGGAACGGTAAGCTTGTAACAGAGGGCATAGAAAAGCCTCCGCAGCTCGTGTGGCTGCGGAGGCTTTATTCGTTGCGGCGCATTGTGTTTGGGCCGTTGAGATGAGTCGATTTGCCCCGAAAGAGGAGGGCATTGACCTTAGAGTCATGCCCGACGAATGAGCGGCAAATCGGCCATCTCGGCGGGCCGAACTACTCCAGCTCAAACGCTCCGGTATAGAGCTGGTAGTAGTATCCGCGCTTGGCGATCAGCTCGTCGTGGTTGCCACGCTCGATGATGCGGCCGTGGTCCAGGCAGATAATCGCGTCGGAGTTGCGCACGGTGGAGAGGCGGTGCGCGATGACAAACGTCGTGCGGCCCTCCATGAGCTTGTCCATGCCCGCCTGCACAATGGCCTCGGTGCGGGTGTCAATGCTCGACGTGGCCTCGTCCAGAATCATCGCCGGCGGATCGGCGACGGCGGCGCGGGCGATCGAAATCAGCTGGCGCTGGCCCTGCGACAGCTGTGCGCCGTTGCCGGTGAGCATCGTGTCGTAGCCGTCGGGCAGGCGGGTGATAAAGTCGTCCGCGCCCGCGAGCTTGGCCGCCGCGATGCACTCCTCGTCGGTCGCATCCAGGTTGCCGTAGCGGATGTTGTCCATCACGGTACCGGTGAACAGGTTCACGTCCTGCAGCACCACGCCCAGCGAGCGGCGCAGATCGGCCTTGCGGATCTTGTTGACGTTGATGCCGTCGTAGCGGATCTTGCCGTCGGCGATGTCGTAGAAGCGGTTGATGAGGTTGGTGATGGTCGTCTTACCGGCACCGGTGGCGCCGACAAACGCGACCTTCTGGCCCGGCTTGGCAAACACGGACACGCCGTGCAACACCTCGTGGTCGGGCGTGTAGCCAAAGTCGACGTTGTCCATGACTAGGTCGCCGCGCAGCGGCACGTACTCGATCGCGCCGGTTGCGCGGTGCGGATGTTTCCACGCCCACATGCCGGTGTGGTGGTCGGCCTCCTCGAGCTGCCAGGTGTCGGGGTTCACCTGAGCGTTGACGAGCGTCACATAGCCTTCGTCGGCTTCGGGCTTCTCGTCGATGAGCTCAAAGATGCGGTCGGCGCCGGCGAGGCCCATGACCACGGCGTTGATCTGCTGCGAGATCTGACCGATTTGTCCGCAGAACTGCTTGGTCATGTTGAGGAACGGAACCACGACGGCGATGGACAGCGCCATGCCCGAGATGCTCAGGTTGGGCACGCCCAGCGCCAGGAAAATGCCGCCGGCAAGGGCCACCAACACGTAGAGCAGGTTGCCCAGGTTCATAAGGATAGGCATGAGGATGTTGGCGTACATGTTGGCCTTCTGTGAGACCTCGAAGAGCTTTTCGTTGCGCTCGTCAAAATCGGCCTCGGCGGCAGACTCGTGGCAGAATGCCTTGACGACCTTCTGGCCGTTCATGACTTCCTCGATATGGCCCTCGACCACGCCGAGCTCGGTCTGCTGCGCAATAAAGAAGCGCGCGGAGTGGGAGCCGCGCAGCTTGGTCATAAAGGTCATAAAAGCAACCCCGGCCACAATGACCAGGCACATCCACACGCTGTAGTACAGCATGATAAAGAACACCGTGACGATGACGATGGTCGTCATGAGCAGGTTGGGCAGCGACTGGCTGATCATCTGGCGCAGCGTGTCGATGTCGTTGGTGTAGTGGCTCATGATGTCGCCGCGCTGGTGCGTGTCGAAGTAGCGGATCGGCAGGTCCTGCATGCGGTTGAACATCTTCTCGCGCAGCTTCTCGAGCGAGCCCTGCGTGACGATGGCCATGGCGCGGTTCCAGAACAGCGAGGACAGGATGCCGACGCCGTAGATGCAGGCGAGGGTGGTCACAAGCTTCAGAATCTTGGGCTGCGCGGTCGTCCAGTCGCCCGACTGCCACGAGTCGCTAATGATCTGCAGGGCGCTCTGAAGGAAGGTCGCGCCGATGGAGTTGATGATGGCGCAGAGCACCACGCCGGCGACGACGAGGGGCAAAAGCACGGGGTAGAAGCCAAAAAGCGTCTTGATGAGGCGCGACATGGTGCCGCCCTTGCGGTTGAGCGCGCGCTCGGCGGTCGTTGCCTTACTCATGTGCCTCGCCTCCTTCCTGGGTCTGGGCTTGCGTTGCGGATGCCTCGGTGTCGGCCTCGACGGCCCCTTCGCCCTCGGCAGACATCTTGTTTTGCGAGGTGAAGGTCTCGCGGTAGATCTCGCTCGTCTTGAGTAACTCGTCATGGCTGCCGATCTGAGCGATACGGCCGCCCTCCATGACGATGATGCGGTCGGCGTCTTGCACGGAGCTGATGCGCTGGGCGATGATGAGCTTGGTCGTGTTGGGCAGATAGCTTGCCAGCCCTGCGCGAATCTTGGCGTCGGTCTTGGTGTCGACGGCGCTGGTGGAGTCGTCCAGGATCAAGATCTTGGGGCGACGCAGCAGGGCGCGCGCAATGCACAGGCGCTGCTTCTGACCGCCGGAAACATTGGAGCCGCCCTGTTCGATCCAGGTGTCATAGCCCTTGGGGAAGCCATCGACAAACTCGTCGGCGCAGGCCAGATGCGCTGCCTCGCGGACCTCCTCGTCGGTGGCGTTCGGGTCGCCCCAACGCAGATTCTCGGCGACGGTGCCGCTAAACAGCACGTTTTTCTGTAGCACCATGGCGACCTGGTGGCGCAGCGCGTCCAGGTCGTAGTCGCGTACGTCCATGCCGCCCACGCGCACGGTGCCTTCGGTGGCGTCGTACAGGCGGGCGATGAGGTTTACGAGCGTGGACTTGGCCGAGCCGGTGCCGCCGATGATGCCGATGGTCTCGCCGCTCTTAATGTGCAGGTCGATATCGTCGAGCGCCTGGCGCTTCGCATGCGCGGAATACTTAAAGCTCACGTGGTCAAAGTCGATGGAGCCATCGGCGACCTCGAGCACGGGCTCGGCGGGATCGGCGATCGTGGGCTCGGCGGCCAGCACCTCGGTGATGCGGTGCGCCGATTCGTCGGCCATGGTCACCATGACAAAGATCATCGACAGCTGCATCAGACTCATGAGGATTTGGAAGCCATAGGTAAAGATCGAGGAGAGCTGGCCCACGTCGAACAGCGTGCCCTGGCTCGTGATGATGAGCTTGGAGCCCAGGTAGATGATGACGACAAACGCGCCGTTGACGCAGATGTTCATCATGGGGTTGTTAAAGGCGAGCAGCTTCTCGGCGCGGGTGAAGTCCATCTGGACGTCGCGCGCGGCGGTCGCGAACTTCTCCTTCTCAAAGTCTTCGCGCACGTAGCTCTTAACCACGCGCATGCCGGTGACGTTTTCCTCGACGGACTCGTTAAGGGCATCGTACTTGTGGAACACGCGCGAGAAGATGGGGCGCACCTTAAAGATGATAAAGAACAGTCCAAAGCCCAGCAGCGGAATGATGATCAGGTAGACCATGGCAACGCTGCCGCCCATGATAAATGCCATGGTAAAGGCGAAGATCAATACCAGCGGCGCGCGCACGGCGATACGGATGATCATCATAAAGGCCTGCTGCACGTTGTTGATATCGGTGGTCAGGCGCGTGACGAGCGAGGAGCTCGAGAATTCATCGATGTTGGCAAAGCTGAACGTCTGGATCTTATAGAACAGGTCGTGACGCAGGTTCTTGGCGAACCCGCAGCTCGCATGGCTGCAGGTGACGCCGGCAGCGGCGCCAAAAGCGAGCGACGTCAGCGCGATGAGCACCAAAAAGCCTGCGGTGGGCAGCATCTGGGCGACGGTGGCACCGTCTTTGATGGCGTCGATCAGGTTGGCGGTGATAAATGGAATCAGCATCTCGCAGAGCACCTCGCCAAGCACGAGCAGCGGCGTGGCAACGGTGACTTTCATATAGTCGCGGATGC
>CAUBWQ010000002.1 GCA_958439775.1 uncultured Collinsella sp.
TGCCTGTTGTGAGTCTTGTGTTTGCTTAGAAGGCCATAAGTGGTAATCTAACGACTGATATTTACAAGTAATAAAACCGCAGGTAAAAGGCTTGCATAAAACGGTTTAGTCCCTAAAAGTCCCTATGGAACAAGGCCTGCTTCCTGAAACGCGTCCGCCACCGTGTTGACGAGCATCATTAAACTCGCGCGGACATAGTGCTTGGCCGACACGCTTGAGCCTGAGTGACCCATTAAGACTTCTAGGGTGTCTGGTGCAATCCTTACCTCGTACTGCCAGCTTGTGCGCCATGAGTTGCGGAGGTTGCGCAACGGGTGGTACTCGAACCCGAGCCGTTCGGCCTCGCGCTCCCATATCGCCTTCATCCTCGCGGACGTGAGCGGTCCGCCCTTCATGTTCTCGATGAAAAGGCAGTGTCCGCCATCGACTCGTTCATCGGCGATTTCCGCGAGACGTTCACCCCATTTGCCGGGAACGACGACATTGCGTCGGCTGCTCTCGGTCTTAACGCGCTCGACGACGCCTTGCCCGCGTACGGCCTCGCGCTCGATTGGGACGACGGCGCAGACCGTCCCGTTGTCGGCCCTGACAAGCTCGACCGACGCAGGGTCGACGGCAGCAGCCTCGCCCGGACGGCATGATCCGAACGCACCGAGCAGGAATACACCCTCCATGCGCGAGCCGTGCAGCAGTTCCGCCATGCGGACAAGCTCCGCCATGTCATACACTCCGGCGTCCATCTTCGCCACATCGCCAGGCATCTCGAGGCCGACGGAGGTCGGGTCGGAATCGGTAAGCTCGAACTTGACGGCGGTGCGATAGATTCCGGACAGCATGTTAACGGCACGCTGGGCCTGGTTTTTCGTCATGGAGTCTATCCACTCCTGGATGGCGAGCGGCCTGACCGACGAGAGCAAGCAGTCCCCGAACTTAGGCTCGACGTACCTACGCCATGTCGACATGTACATGTTCAGCGTGTTCTCTGCTAAACGCTTCTCGCATGACGGCCAGTACAGTTCGTCAAATACGTAACGCACTGTGTATGTCCTGCGCTCGTCGGTTGAGTGCAGCTCGATCAGCCTGTCTCGCTCCCTGCGAGCCTCCGTAAGCGTGCCGGTGAAGTTTGAGCTGAGTCTCCTGTATCCCTTGCCGTCACGCTTGTCTCCCCAATAGCGTATGCGGTACCTGTTGCGGTCGAGTTTGGCAATCGAACCCTTCTCTGCCCTCATGCGTGGCATAATTTACCTGCCCTCCTGCTGTAAGCGGGTTGGTCCTGTGGGGCGTCGTGCATCTTGGCGGGTGGCGACGCCCTGCTTTCTAATCGTCTGACTCTCCCTCGGACATTTTCGCCTGGTCGCGTGCGTAGTCCAAGAGGCGTCTCTTTCGCTCGACAGTGCAGGCTTCGTAGCTGTCGAGAAGCCACTGTCTGAGATAGTCCTCCTTTCTTTTCGGCGGTGTGCGCCCGGCAAGCTCGTCCAGCGTGCACCCAAGCCTGTCGGCAATCTCCGCCGCACGCTCGAGCGACATCTTTCGCTTTCCGGACTCATAGCTCTGATACGTGTCGTATTTCATCCCGATTGCATCGCTGAAGGCCTTGCCATTCGGGTACCCGGCCCTCGCCCTGAGCGCCCGGAGCCTCGTCACCATATTCGTCTCCTCTCGTGTTCGCGAGCCTACTCCGCACTCATCGCACCCTGGAACTCAGCGTATTCGGAAACCTTGTCCTTGGCCTCCTGCGTGCACTTGCGGTAGTCGTCGAGCAGTTCGGCCTCATCGTGCGTGAGCGGCGGAGGCGCGAAATGTGAAGGCTTTCTGCCAACAAGCTCGTCTAGGGAGACGTTGAGCGACTCCGCGATTGTGACGGCGCTTTTCAGCGTCGGCGTCTTCGCCCCGCTCATGTAACTGGAGATTAAACCGCTGCTCAGACCGCTAATTCTGCATAGGTCTGCTGGCTTCATTCCTCGAGAGGCGAGGATGTCTGGAAGACCCTTCAAAAGAATCATGGCAACTCCTTACTCCCTATCGAGAGTAATTTTACCCAAAAAGATGTTGACAAAGCTCCCAACGGGGAGCAATATCTGTAATCGAAAGCTCCCAACGGGGAGCAAGCGAGTTCCCGGAAAGGAGGAATGGGATGGACAACGACTTCGCAAGGAAAGTCTCGGCATATATCGCCGAGCACGGAATCACCCAGCAGAAGGTCGCCGACGTACTAGGCATCTGCTGGAACGCGGTCCACTACAAGCTGACCGGCGAAAAGCCGTTCACGCTTCAGGAGGCAATCACGCTCGCCGACTGGATGGACTGCTCACTCGACTGGCTCACCGGGCGCAAACCCGAATAGCCGAAGCGTTTTCCCTCGCGGACTCGACTGAACTCCTCTCTGAAGACTGACCACTTCCTTCACGGGCAATTTTCACCTGCCTCCGACTCCTGGGCAGGCCTTCCCTACATCAGTCGAGTCCGCGCGGGAAACCGCACGCCCGTCCGAATGGACGCGCACCTTGAGTACAGAATATGCGCCCCGGAAGGGGTAAGGCCCGAACGGCATCGCGCCGGGAGGGCGGCAAGCCGTGAGTGCCAAAGCCGCGACGCGCGGAAACCACGGCAACACGGGGGCGGGCGATTGCAGCGCCTCCAGACCAGCGGCCGCAACGGCCGATACGACATCGGAAAACCAAGGCAGCCCTGCCACTTGGCTGCCGCGTCGTAAGAAGATGCGTACAGCAGCGTATCGGTCGCCGCGGCCGCTGGTCGAAACGTTCTCGGTGGTGTAACGGTTCTAGCACGGTTGATTCTGATTCAGCCGGTCAGGGTTCGACTCCCTGCCGAGAAGCCATCGCGGGATAGAGTACAGGTAACTCACCGGCCTCATAAGCCGGGCCATGCGGGTTCGATTCCCGTTCCCGCGACCAACACGGGGCAAACCCAGCGGAGATGTATTGCCTTCGTATTGTTTGCCCCACCATTTGCGTGTAGCTCAGCTGGTAGAGCGCCCGGCCGTTAACCGGGAGGTCGCAGGTTCGAGGCCTGCCGCGCAAGCCACGCCGCCTTGGTTCAAAGGTAGAACACCGGTCTTCCAAATCGGTTATGCGGGTTCGATTCCCGCAGGCGGCTCCACTGTCGCGTAGCTCAACGGTAGAGCACCCTGTTGATAACGGGGAGGTCGTAGGGTCAGCACCTACCGCGACAACCATTTCGGAGCATTGGCGCAGTAGCTACCGCAGCGGGTTGCTAACCCGTAGACCTCATACGAGGCCCGTAGGTGCAAGTCCTACATGCTCCGCCAACGGAGGGTTGGCAGAGAGGTTTATTGCAGCTGTCTAGAAAACAGCCGGTCGTTGATAGCGATCCGTGGGTTCGACTCCCACACCCTCCTCCACACTGCCGCAGTATTCCCCTAAAGACGGGGGCCTGACTGTAAATCAGGTGCCTATTGGCTGGCTGGGAGCGTTACCTAGATGCGGCACCATTTTCGTCGTCATAGCTCAATGGGATAGAGCGGCGGTTTCCTAAACCGCGTGTTGGGGGTTCGATTCCCTCTGGCGACTCCATGTGCTGCTGGCCGAACAGCTAGGCGGCGGACTGCAACTCCGTGAAACCAGGTGCGACTCCTGGGCAGCACTCCACAGGCGCGTAGCTCAACCGGTAGAGCAGCAGTCTCCAAAACTGTGGCGGTAACGCCGATGGGGGTTCGAGTCCCTCCGCGCCTGCCATTTTCCAAGCCTACAAACTAAGGACAACTAAATGATTCGACTCATCATCTGCGCCGGACTCGGTATCGCGGGTGCCGCCACGTGCGTGGTCGCCCACTCGCATAACAAGCGCGAGCGAGAGGAGTACGAGCGCAAGAACGAGGAGTACCTCGAGGCCCTCAAGGAGTACGAGGACCACAATCGCTGCTATAAGCCCAGCAGGCCCGATGAACCCGCAACCGTGCCGGTCGCAGGTGGCCTCGCTGTCATCGCGCTCGCAGCCGTCATCGCGGCCACCGGATGCTTCTACTCGCAGGATACCGGCGAGGTCTGCGTCATCCGCAATATCGGCGGCTCGCTCGCAGGCTCCACGTCCGAGGCCGGCTTCCACGGGAAGGCTCCGTGGCAGAACGTCGTCACCTACGACACCCGCAACAACCTCATCAACTTCTACGGGGACACCGACTACAAGGTGAACGGCGGCTCCTACGACGGCAAGCAGGTGTCCATCAACGACAAGTCCGGCGCTAGCGCGAACATCGACATCCAGGTCAACTACTCGCTCAACCCCGACGCCGCGCTCACGCTCTACAGCGAGTACGGCACGCAAGAGTCCTTCGTCGAGAAGTACATCTCCAACGACGTCCGCGCCGTTACCCGCGAGGTGTCCGGCAAGTTCGACACGGTGACTATGCTCACCGACCGCTCGCAGTTCACCAAGGCCGTGCAGAAGGCCCTCACCGAGAAGTGGGACGGCATGGGCCTCACGGTCGAGCAGGTGAGCGTGCAGGACGTCCGTTACCCGAAGAACATCACCAAGAGCTACAGCGAGGCTCAGGCCGCCGAGGTCGCGAAGCAGAAGGCCCAGAACAAGCAGGAGACTGCCAAGGTCGAGGCCGAAACCAAGAAGATCGAGGCGCAGGGCCAGGCTGACGCCAACGCCATCCTCGCGAACTCCCTCAACGAGAACGTTATCCAGCAGAACTACATCGACGCGCTCAAGAGCATCGGCAAGAACGGCAACCTCGTCGTCGTGCCCGAGAACTCCACGCCGCTCGTCGACGTCAAGTAAGGAGGCTGAAATTGATTCGTTTTGACAAGATCGAACATTGCTCTGGGTTCACGATGAACCGCGATTTTGCAGAGTATGCGATATGCCCGGAACCCATTAACGCAGGCCACACGCTACTGACTCTCGCCATTACGGGGAAAGACGCTGCCGCGGTCGATTTCAATATGTGCCGTTTTGCGCCACGCGAAATCGTTGATGTGCTCAAGGAGCTTCCGAGCCTCAACAACTCCACCGCTATCAAGGAGGTCATCTTCCACGACCCCGCGACCGTCGTCTACTGGGAGGACGGCACCAAGACCGTCGTCAAGTGCCAGGACGAGGAGTTCGACAAGGAGAAGGGCCTGCTCGCGGCCATCGCCAAGAAGGTCTACGGCAACAAGGGCAACTTCAACAACATCATCAAGAAGTACTGCGAGACGGTCACGAATGGATAGCAGCCTCGAGGCCCTGCTCGCCGGAGTCGTCAAGGATGCCGTCGAGCAGGCCATGGACTGCCGCGTGCCGTCAAGCCCGACCATCGAGACGGCGGTCGCCGCCGGCATCGGTGCGCGCATGACGTACACGGTGTCCGAGGTGGCGAAGATAAGCGGCGTGTCCGAGCGCCGCATCAGGCTCGACAACGAGCGGGGACTTATCGACTTCATCGAGCCGGACGGCGAGCGCGGGGCGCGTATCCGCGCATCTGAGGTGGACAGATGGATAGAGACGATTTAAGGGGGTGCGGGCCTTGGTTACTGCTAATGCTCGCCATGGGCGTGGCAAGCTGGGCGCTGATATTTGCCCTGCTTGCCCTCCTGCTAGGCCTCTAGAGTTCTTCATCCACGCTCCGAAGATAGGCGGCGTGCAGAAGCCGTGGGCATCCATCAACGACTGGATGCACGCGATGAACGTCAACCGGTTCAAGGGCAACGACCTCAAGAAGTACTACACGGGAATCGCCGCAGAGTACGCACACGAGGCCGCGCTCCAGGCCGGATGGAAGACCCCTGACGTAAGGGTCGACCTACGCATCGTCTGGCACGAGGTCAACGCGAGGCGCGACCCCGACAACATCATGGGGGGGATCAAGTTCGTTCTCGACGGCATTGTCAAGGCCGGCCTGATCCACGACGACTCGCAGAAGCACATCCGCGGCATCCACCACGACGACATCGTCATAGACAAGCAAGACCCGGGCGCGATGGTGACCATCGTGCCCATCTACAAGGAGGAACAATGAACACCAGCCGTTACTTCAGCGATAACTGCCTGACGGACCACATCGAGGACAGCGCCGACGCGCTCGAGGTCGTCGTCACCACGAGCAAGGACTCCATCCGCTCGCTCGCCGTTCATCGCGACACCAGTGCGCTCGCCTTTGCCATCGGCGGAACCAAAGATGATATGAGGGGCGTCGACCTCTGCGTGGCAATCGACCTCTTCTCCGTCATCGCTGCGTGCGAGGCCGTCCTCACGAGCGGCGTGCTCAACGAGGGTTCCGTCGCCGAGGCCTACGGCTGCGTCTCCAAGGCGCACCGCGGGGTAATCGGGGAGCGTGACGAAGACGACGCCATCGCCGAGGCGAAGAAGGTCGTCCTCGAGATGGTCAAGGACGTTCTCAACGGGGACGAGTAGTGCCTGTCGTAGGAGAGGGGCGTGTCTTCGACCTCGTCAGGTGTGACGGGAGCGACGAATGGCTCGAGCAGCGCCGCCGCGGAATCGGAGGCTCTGACGTCGCGGCCATCATGGGGCTGTCTCAATATCGAGGGCCTTACGAGGTATGGGCCGAGAAACTCGGGTACGTGCAGCCGGCCGACCTCAGCACGGTCGAGGCGGTTCAATGGGGCAATATCCTCGAGCCTGTGGTCGGCAGCCATTATGCCGCTCTACACCCAGGACGCACTGTCAGACGAGTCAACGCTGTGTGCAGGAGCATCGGACGCCCTCATGCACAGGCCTCGCTTGATTACGAAGTCAAGGACCCCGAACTCGGATGGGGAATCTTAGAGATAAAGACGGCGTCGCTATACAGGGAGCACGACTGGGATGAGGGCGTGCCGCTGTACTACCTGACTCAGGTGACCCACTACATGAGCGTGACCGGGCGAAAGTTCGCCGACGTCGCGGTGCTCATCGGCGGGCAGAAGTACAGGGAGTTCCGAGTCATGCGCGACGAGGACGACGTCAAGGCGGTCGACAGGGCCGTCGACGACTTCTGGGCGATGGTCGAGGGCGGCACCGAGCCGCCAATCGGCGAGATAGGCGCGGAACTCAAGGCCCTGGCATCGAAGCACCTGCAACCCGGCGATCTTATCGAGCTGAACGAGACGCCAAGCGAGGCGACTGCGTGGCTTGACGCCAAGAAGGTGCGAGACGACGCCGAGAAAGGATACCAGGCCGCCACAAACGGGCTGTGCCAACTCATCGGGGACGACCGGGGGCTGGTCACGCCCGACGGAAAGTTCACGTGGACGCGCTTCGTGCGCAACGGCAAGCCGAGCGGCGGCTACATCAAGTACACGGAGAAAAAGAAGGATTAGGAGGTCATATGGGAGCAATCACGCAGGCAAAGCAGGAGATTCAGCAGGCCAAACAGCCAGACAACTCGTTTGCCGGGCTAATCAAGCGCTGCGCACCGCAGTTGCAGGCGGTTATGCCGAAAGGATGCACGACCGAACGTCTGACGCATCTTGCTATTGCGGCATACAAGCAAACCCCGAAACTCTCTGAATGCTCGGTGACGTCGATTCTGTCGTGCTGTCTGAGGTGCGCAGAGCTTGGACTCATGCCGAACGACGCCATGGGCAGCGCTTATGTCATTCCACAATGGAACTCGAAAACCCATCGCTATGAGGCGGAGTTCCGGCTCGGCAAAAACGGAATGCTTGATCTTGTCAAACGTCATCCTGATGTCATTGAAGTGTACACGCGATGCGTTTACGAGGGCGATGATTTCACTTATTTCAACAACGAGACTGGGCACCATTTCACCTTTACGCCGAATTTCAAAGCGCAGCACGATGAGGACAAATTGGTCGTTGTTTACCTTGTGTGCGAGTTGAAAAACGGGAGCATCGCGTTCGACTACATAACGAAAGACGATGTAGACAAGATTAAAAAGGCGTCTAAGGCCGGAGATAAAGGCCCTTGGGCTACTTACTACGAGGCTATGGCGGAGAAGAGCGTCATTCGTCACGCATTTCAGCGAGGCAAGTTGCCGTATTCCGTCGAGACTGCCGATGCGGTAAATGACGACGGAAACACGCCGGTCATCCTTGACGAGGAAGGCAACCGCATCTTCGAGGACCCGTTGGCTCCAGAACCGACCGAGGTCCCTGCGAACGTCGACGCCGAAACCGGCGAAATCATCGACGTGAACTAGCCGACAACAGATAGGAGAGACAAATGTCCAACCTGCCACAGATGACCGACGAGCAGCGCCGCGCCGCGCTCGAGAAGGCGGCCGTCGCACGCGCCGAGCGCGGCAAGATTCGCTCGCAGATCAAGAGCGGCGAGCTTAGGCCCGAGGAGGCCATCGACCTGCCCTACGCCAAGAAGATGCGCGTGCTCCAGTTCCTCATGGCGCTCCCCGGCGTCGGCAAGGCCAAGGCACGCCTGTTCATGGAGGAGGCCGGCATCGTGCCGAACCGCCGCATCGGAGGACTCGGCGTGCGCCAGCGCGACGCCGTCCTCGAGTTTGCGAGCCGCTATGTCCATTAACAGGTGCATCCTAAGCGGCAATCTCACCCGCGACCCCGAACTCCGCTCCACCGCGGGCGGAACCAGCGTCCTGTCGTTCGGCATCGCCGTCAATGACAGGCGAAAGAACAATCAGACCGGCGAATGGGAGGACTATCCCAACTTCGTCGACTGCACCATGTTCGGTGCGCGAGCCGAGGCGGTGGGCCGCTTCCTGGCAAAGGGCAACAAGGTCGCTATCGAGGGCAAGCTGCGCTACTCCTCATGGGAGAAGGACGGCCAGCGCCGCTCGAAGCTCGAAGTCGTCGTCGACGAAATCGAGTTCATGAGCCACAGCGACCGCGAGACGGCCGGAGCGCCGTCCGACCGCGGCTTCCAGCAGGAGCAGCCCCAGCAGCAGTGGAGCGCGAAGGATGCCTACGACGACATCCCTTTTGATTTCTAGGGGGCCAGATGAACCTTGAGCGCGACGGCGCTCCCGACATCTCCGATGGGCAGGAGGAGTGCGGCTCCTGCCGCCACTTCTGCTTCATCGGCGAGAGCGGAACGGGCTTCTGCGCCCTCGACTACGACGACTGGCTCGAGGCGAGCGATGCCTTTGGCGAGCCTGTGACCAGCAGGCGCACGGTCAAGTGGATTATCGAGAACTGCATCGAGGAGGGACATGAACCCTGCGAGCAGTTCGAGGAGTACAGATAGGAGGGCGCTTGGATAGCGAAAAGTGTCCCCTGCGTGACGGCGAGCGCCCTCTCGACAGGGACGACTTCAAGGTGTGCGTCGCCTGCGAGCACAAGTGCGAGACGGTCGAGCGCGAGTTCACGCTCGCATTCAGGGCCAAGCCGCTCGAGGGCGATGGTACGGAATGAACGCCCGCGAGTTCTTCGTCGCGGCGCGTGACGCGGTGCAGCGCATCGTCGAGTTCGAGCGAAGGCTCGAGGTGAAGCGCGAGCTGTCGGTGATGCGTGCCCGCAGCGACGGCCCGCGCGGCAAAGGGGGCGTCACCGACCCGTCGAGGCGAATAGACGACCTCATGGAGTTCGAGGCCGAGTCCGAGCGCGAGCGCAGGCAGGACACCCGCCTCGTGCTAGATGCGAGCAGCGTACTCAACGGCTATGCGGCAATCGACCCGAACGGGGCGGCGGTCCTGCGCATGAGGTACCTACAGCTCATGCCGTGGCGCGACATCGCCGAGACGATGGGGACAGAATACGACGCGGTCCGCTCGATTGAGTCGGTCGCGTTCGACAGGATTGACAGCGAGGGCCTTGCCGCGATGCGCGACGGGGTCCTCATATCGACAGGAGCAGAACAGTGAATATCGAGTGCAAGGTCGCCAACAGGCGCTTCGTACCCAAGCGTATGCACGCCGCGGACGCCGGCGCTGACATGCGGGCCAACATCGAGGAGCCTCTGACCATCCCGAAGGGGAAGATCAAGTGGGTCGACCTCGGTGCCTCGTGCGACATCCCGGAGGGCTACGTCGGCATCCTCGCCGCACGCTCGGGACTCGGGTGCAAGCACGGAATCACGCTCGCGAACGGCATCGGGGTCATCGACTCCGGCTACCAGGGTCCCAACAAGGCGGCGCTGGTGAACCTCGGCGACCGCGACTACACCATCCGGCCCCACGACCGCGTCTGCCAGCTTCTCATCATCAAGTGCGAGCTTGCCGACTTCACCGAGGTCGATGAGTTCGAGGCTGAGTCGGAGCGCGGCGATGGCGGCTATGGCAGCACAGGGAACGAGTAGGCCGACTGAGCCGCTCGTCCGCGCGCTCGCGAGGTACATGAGCGATAACGGCTGCATGTACACGGCCATCTCGAAAAAGTGCGGCCTGAGCTACGGGACCGTGTTCAACGTCTCCAACGGGACGCAGAACCCGAGTTACAGGATCATCAAGGCGCTCCACGACGGACTCGGCATCAGCTACGACGAAATGTTCGGGGAGGCGTGATGGAATACACGAGCTGCCAGGTATGCGGCCTGAAGTACCGCGGCGGATACGCGAGGATGCGCTGCCCGTCATGCGAGCGCAGGCACGCGGCGATGAAGTCGCGCATATCGCATATCAGGTCCGAGTGCGGGGTCGAGCCGGTCGCCTGCCCGATCTGCGGAAAGATGACCGGCAGGGACAGCGGCTTCTGCCTGCACCATGAGGCCCAGCACAAGAAGGAGGAGCGCTACCTGCGCTCATATAGGGAGGCGAGGGTTGCCAATGGGTAACGCCAAGACGAGGAAGGTCGTGCTCTGCGACCTGTACTGCACGCTCTCAAAGAGCATCGAGAACCTCAGCCAGCGACCCACTGCGAAGTTTTCGGGTGCATCGGTCGTGACGGTCCTGAAGAAGATTCAGGACGAGGTCGAGCGTGCGCTGGAGGCCAGCGAGTGATGGCGAGGTGCGGAGAGTGCCGCCACTTCAGGGAGTTCTGCTGCGACTACGGCGTCTGCATGGAGGACGTCGAGCGCATCGAGTGCAAGAACCGCGGCGGGAACCCGGTGCGCTGGGCCGTGACGCTCGTTTTCGACCGCCTTCCGCACAGGGATGCGCAGGAGGAAATCGAGTGCGACTCGTATGAGCCGCTCAGCCGGGCTATCTGCTAGACATGAAGCGGCGTGACTACGACCTCCGCGCAGACGATTTCACGGAGCCGACATTCACGGGCGACCCGGCCTCGTGCCTGTGCTCAACGGATGTCGTCGGCTCAAACACGTTCTGCTGCCTGTGCAACGCGTGGTGCAACTGCATGAAGCGCGGGTGCTTCATCACGCCGGACGGCAGGGCGGCGAAATCAGACAACAGCCCGGACGCAATGGAGCGCCGGGTCAAACGATGGAGGGAAAGGGATGCAGGTGCCTGTACCAATCACTGAAATAAGGGGCCATGACGGCAGCGTCACCAAGATTGATTGCCGGTACGCCTCGCACTACAGGCGCGGCGGGATGCAGACTGCCGACAAGATTGAGGCAGTTGCCAAGCTGCTCGGAAAGAGCGGAATGGTCGGCGGCGATCAAATTGCCGATGTGGCCCACGGCCTCAAGTATTTCGCCCGCGCCGGGCTGAAAGACGACTACGACCTGGACATTTACAAGTGTGCCGACTGGCTTCATCGCCTGATTACGGGCCAATTCCTGAACGAAGTGGAGGATGAGAGTGGGAGCGGGGAGAAATAAGCCCATCGCCGGCAACAGCAGGGACGGAAACCTCTGGTGCGACGACGAGAAAGGCTACTACGGAACGTGCTACAGGGCCACGACCGGGAAGATGGACAGAAAGCGCTTCCCGAAGGCCGACCGCCAGAAGGCAATCGCCGAGTGGACCGAGTGGTGCAAAGGGGTGCGAGCCGCCGAGTACGAGAAGATGGCGGCCCGCTGCAAATTGAAGGACGAGAAGGCGGCTGCAACCGCCACCAAGGAGGCCTCCAACATGGAGAAGAATACCACTGAAACCAGCAACATGTACGTCCTGACCGTAGTCGGCGGAGCGCCGATCTACTGGTTCGACAGCGAGGACAAGGCCTTCGCCGTGTGCGACGCCCTGACCGCCGCGGCCGAGGCGTCCGGTTTCGCCGCCAAGTACGACGTCACTGTCATCAAGAAGTGGGTGGCGTAGTGCAACGCGTTGTAGGAGGAGAGATGATTCAGCTTCCCAGGGATGCCGAGGGGCGCGAGATTCCGCTGGACACCTCAGAACTGCTTATCGCCGACGGGACTAAAGTCCCTGTCGTGAGGTTCGAGTACGAATACCGCAGCTCAGACCAATCTGGCACTTGGTTTGTAAAAGTCGAGCGCACGCCGGGCGAATACTTGAATTTGCACACCAGTGACGTGCACCTCACAGCGGTCGACAGCTGGGGGAGGCTGCTAGGTGATTTGAATAAAACAAAAACCGATACAGAACACGAAAAGGTGGCCCCGTGCGCTTGGTTCAACCCGGGTTATATCACCCTCGATTGCAATAACTGCCGAGGCTTCAAAAAGACCGATTGTTCTACGGTCATGCTCGCCGAAATCATCGACCGTATCGTCAAACTGAGGAGCAAGAGCTGATGATTGAACTTAACCAGCCGGTCGACATGAACGGCGTTGATATTCCGATTGGCACAGGCTGCCTGTACGACGAGCAGGGCAACGAGCACGAGGTCCAGGAGTGGGTGTACAACCAGACTACTAGGAAGTGGTCCTTCAAGTCGGAAGGCTCCGACGGCTACGACCCTGGCCTGTTCTGCGTCTCCAAGCCGGCAGGCGGAAACAGCAGAAAGAGGCTGCTGCAAGATTTGCGTATTGCCGAGTTTGTGGTTCGGCATGACGGGATGTGGTGCTGCGCGTACCTTGGGCGCGGATATTTCCATTGCGATGGATGCCCTGCCGACGATAACTGCGCGGGCTATGTCATTTCGGACATCGCTGCACGCGTTCGCGCCGTCTTTGGCGGTGAGCAGGATGCCTAACCGCAACTATTCCGTCATCACCAACTTCGGGTGCCACTACCAGTGCCCGTACTGCATCACGAAGCAGACCGGTATGAGGCTTCCGGAGACTGACACCCTCGAGGTGACGAATACCGTTCTCCAGCTCATCGACGAGGATGAGATCGACTTCCTCAGCTTCAGCGGGGGCGGCGACCCCATGCACGGCATCTTGGACAACGGCAGGCCGACGCAGCACGCCGCATGGTACTCCCTGCTCCAGGCGGTCTGCCAAGACCACGACATCAAGACCGAGATGCACACGAGCGCGACGACCCTCTACAGCTACATGCTGGATCGTCGCATCGTCTCCCTCCTCACGAAGTTCGACCGCCTGGTCTACCATTGCAAGACTGTCGACGACCTCCTGCGCGTCGATTCGACGTTCGCTCTGAAGTACCGCTATTTCATGACGCCGATCCGCGCCGTATTCGTGGTGACGCCCGGCACCAACGCGACTCTCGTCGACGCGATAGAGCGGACGTTCCACAACTGCCCCAGCATCGGCGAACTGACCTTCCGCCAGATGGTCGACGGCAACTTCGTCCCTGATGGGACGCTCCGTGATTACCTGCTCGATGGGCACCGCGAGGGCCGCTGGCACTACACGGAGCAGGGCGACTACAACCGCTACATCGTCAACGACAAAGTGTATGACCGCTTCGAGGACATCGCCCTCGCCTACAGCCGACAGGAGGACTGATGGACAACGAGGAGATTGCCGCCAAGGCGCGGCTCGCCGCCGACTTCATGAACGACCTGAGTGGACGCATCGAGGCCCGCGAGGACTGGATTACGTCCCTGCACCTTGAGAGCGATTTTCATATCCCAGCGAGCCTCAGCAAGACGCGCCTGCTCGAGGCGATCCGCATGGAGCGCTCGATGCTGCTCGAGCTTTACAAGATGGTGGAGGTAGATGACAGGTGATTACCGATAAAGAGCGTCGCGAGGTGGCAAATAAGTTGCGGGAGCGCACCAAACATAAGCTAGTCAAAGGCGAGAGTATGCAACATATGTTCAGTGAGACTCTCGGTGTGTACCGTACGTATGACTACGGAGCATTTGGCCTGGTCAAGGAGTCCGAGACGTGGAAGAACATCGTCAACCTCCTTGCCGATCTTATCGACCGCCCGACCACCACGCGCCACGGCAAGTTCAAGACCAAGTACGGTAGGGAAACCCCGTGCTGCGAGGTCTGCGGCTACTCAATCGGCGACATGCGGTCGAACCATTGTCCTAAGGGCGGGGCGGCGATTGTCGATGATTAGCGAACGCGAACGTCGCGACATCATCGCGGCCCTCAAGAGCATCATCTTCCTCGAGGATGACGAGACTGGTGAGGAGTACTGCGAAGTCGGCGACATCCTCGACGCCCTCGACGTTCACCCCGAGCTTGGCGAGTACCTCTACCACGACGACGTGGAGCGCCTGGTCGATATTGTCGACGCTAAGTGGAGCCATGGGTTCGTCCCAACGCTCAAGTCGTCCGTCAGAGCGCACAGGTACAGGCTCAACGCGAAGGCGCTGAAAATCTGGATGATCGAGAACGACGTGACGTGCAAACGCTTGGGCGAGATGCTCGGAGTCTCATCCATGACCCTCGGCAATTGGATTAACAAGGGAATCGAGCCTCGCGTAGGCGCTGTCCTTGCGCTAGCTGACGTCACGGGAATGGACATATACGACTTTATGGAGGTTGCCGATGAATTCTGATGCCATCAAGGAGGTTGCCAGCCAGCTCGGAGTCGGTGCCGACTACCTGCTCGCGCACCTGTCCGAGTTTGCCCCGAAGTGGGCGGCCATGCAGGTCGCAAAGAGCGGGGTCGAGTGCGTGCTTATGGTTATCACGCTCGTTGTTTCGGCGTATTTGCTTGTAAAGGCGACGAGGTCGTATAGCGAGAGCGGTCTTGATTACAACAAGGAGAACGCGTCCCTCGCGATGATGCTGGTGTTTGGCACCGTCGCACTCTGCGCTTTCATTTTTCTCGCCATCTCGGCAACCAACGTCGCGACGCACGTCGCGTCTCCCGAGGCCGCCATGGTAAACGACGTGCTGAAGGCGATGAAGGACTGACATGCAACTGGGTGAAAACTAGATTTTATTGATAGGGGGTAAGGCATGGCGGAGAGGCGAATGTTCTCGAAGTCCATCGTCGAGTCCGACTCGTTCATGGACATGCCGTGCTCGGCGCAGTCGCTGTACCTCCACCTCGGCATGGCGGCGGACGACTGGGGGTTCATCAACAACCCCAGGGCCGTCCGCCGCATGTGCGGAGCCTCGGAGGACGACCTGCGACTGCTGGCGTCGAAGAAGTTCATCCTGGAGTTCCCGTCGGGCGCTGCTGTCATCAAGGCGTGGTGTATCAACAACTACGTCCCAGCGGACCGCCGGCACGCGACTCGGTACCAAGAAGAGTTAGCCATGTGCTACATTGACGAGAACAAGTCGTACACTTTGCGCGACACCGGCGTCCGACCTGCGGATATGTTCACTTCGCCGAAGCCTGTATACAAATTGTATACAGAGGATAGGTTAGGTAAGGATAGGTTAGGAGAGGGTAGTAGCTCCTCTAGGGTTGATACTCAACCTGATCCCGAACGTATTCCCGCGTCCGCGGGGCCGGGCGGCGATGCCGCCGCGGCGAGCGCCAAGGGGAAGCCGAAACCGCAGAAGCACAGGCACGGCGAGAACCGCAACGTCCTGCTCACCGACGGCGAGCTTGCCAAGCTCAAGGAGCGCTTCCCAGATTGGTCCGAGCGCATCGACAACCTGAGCTGGTACCTGTCGTCCACGGGCAAGTCGTACAAGTCGCACTACAGCACCATCCTCAACTGGGCGAGGCGCGACGGCAGCAAGACCGGGCCGGCCCGCATGGACAGCGCGGTTCTCAGCGCACTGGACTCGGTGATGTGACGTGGACGTCGAGATGTGCCCCAAGTGCGGCCACCCCGTCGAGCGCGTCGTATACGACGGGACCCGCCCGGTGAAGGTCCCGGTGAAATGCCGTTGCGCCTCGCTGGAGGCCCGTGCCGAGACGGCGTTCGTCGCCCCGGAGATGCGCCTGATGGACTTCGCCCACGACGACGGGAAGTACGGCGGCGACCTCGTCGACAAGTGCCGCAGGTACGCCGCCACGCTGCCGGCCCAGAGGAACGGGCTGCTCCTGTTCGGACCGCCCGACAGCGGCAAGACGTTCCTCGCCTGCTGCATCGCCAACGAGGCGCTCGATCGCGGGATGCGCGTCGTTTGCCGCTCGATGCCGTGGGTGCTGAGCCGCAGGTACGACGAGGTTCCGACGGCCGTCCGCCTGCTCACCGACGCGGAGCTGCTGGTCCTCGACGACCTCGGGGCCGAGCGCACCAGCAGCTTCGGCAAGGAGACGGTCTACAGCATCGTCGACATGCGCTACCAGCTGCACCGACCGACCATCGTCACGAGCAACCTCACGAGGGAGCAGCTGGCGGGGGAGGGCGACGTGGCCGACAGGCGCACGTACAACCGCATCCTCGGCATGTGCCGCCCGCTCAAGGTCGACACGGGAAGGCACCGCATGACCCGCGACGTGTACGCCGAGATGGACAAGTCGTTCGGGTGGTGAGGCGGGGACCGGGGGCCGGAACCGAAATCGGCCCCCGGAACCGAAATCGAAATCGGAAATCAAAATCGGAAAATGGAATTGAAATCGAAATCGAAATCAAAATCACAATTTGAAAATCGAAATCAAAATTGAAATCGAAATCGCGCACTGCGCCTGAGTTGGAAATGCCGCCTGAAGGCCATGAGATTAGATTTGCGGGGCGCTGCGGGCCTTGGACCAGTCGGTTGCAGGGCGATGCGTGTAAGTGCCCCGAGAATAGCGTCTCGTCGCCCCAGGCGGCATTTCGCGTGGTAGGATATGCCGCAGCACATTGACAGAAGAAGGAGGGCCATGGCCTGCATCACACCGCTCTCGCCGGTGAAGGACCCCAGCTCCGGGGCTAAGCTGAAGGCGAGGATGAGGGAGACGGGAACCACCGTCGCCGAGCTGTCCGAGAGGACGGGAATCTCCACGAGGACCATCACCGCGCTGAGGAGCGGGGCGAGCGCCGGTAACTTCGCGACGTGGCGTGCCATCGCACGGGCCATGCGCTGCGGCATCGAGGAGGTGGCCGGATGACGCCCGAGCAGGAGGCCGAGCTGGGACGCGGCATCTACGACCGCGAGAAGGTCCACGCGCTCATCTCTGCGTTCGCGGACTCGGCGGTCGATCTGGGCGCGAACTTCCTCGAGGTGGCAGAGGCGGCGCAAGCCGTCGGGACATCGGCGATGGCCGCGATAGCGGCGCAGGCGGCGATGGCAGACCGCGCCGATGCCGCCGCCGACGGGGAGGGCGCGGACGAGCCGCCTGAGCGCTGACGCTTTCCGCTGCGCGGCGCGGCGCGGCGTGCGCTGCGCGTTTCCGCAGGCCGCACGCGCTTTTTGGGTGGCCGTGCGCGTATTATATCCACTTTTTCGGAACCGGCCGAAAAAACGCGACCCCGCCGATAATATGGTCTCGGCGGGGTCGCATATTTTTCCGGCGTGCATAAAACTGCCGGCATGGCCTTTGACCCGCGGAAACGCCACCAGGGGCCACCAGATAGGCTTACACGGCCCGCTATCGCGTCGTGGCGGTACTCGGTAGCGCCGGCCAAAAAACGGCCCTAAAATAGGCATTAGAGCGGCCCAGACGGCTATATACGGCCGTGGCCGTAGGCCTATATCGTCCGAGAGGCCGGCAGCCGTCGAGCGCCTGCGTTTGTGTGCGAGGCGTGGCCGGGGGGCCGCCTGGATCGTCCTACGATCTCCAGGACGACGACCAGGACGACACGCGGCCGCCCGGAGCGCCCAGGACGACGGCCGCGCGGGCTGATCTGGCGGCCCTAGAGCGGCAACAAAAAACGCCCGGCACCGGTTAGGGTGTCGGGCGTTTTCTCGTTTTATTGATATGGGGTAGCACTAGCCGCCAAGCAGGATATTTAGGATAGCGATAATAATTGCTATGGCTGCAATGATCATGAATAGCGTAAACGGCAGTATGACAGGCTCCAGCAGTAGGCGTATTAGTGACCATATGAACTCGGCGTTTGCGTCGGCGTAGGCAGGCATGGTTGCATCAACTCCAGACTATGGCGGCCGCTCAAGGCGGCCGCCGGTTAGTCGTAATAGCAGATTATATTGTCTCGCCGGCTCGTCTGCACGACGACGGCCACGGCCAGAACGACGACGGCCAAGGCCAGCGCGGCCACGGCCCGCCGGCTCACGTGCGCCGGCTGATTAAGCCACCGGCGCACGGCTACGGCCAGGCTAGCCACGATTGCCGCCCAGGCGTTTAAGGTCGTCGTCCGTAGCGCAGTACGGTATTGATCCGCAGCGTGCACAGTGGTACCGGCACTCGGTATACTCCTCGCAGAACTCGCGGCAGTTGTTCCAGCCGTAGTACTCCTCAAATACGTCGCTAACTGTATACGTCTCGTCGGCATACCGGACGGCCGCCGCCGTGGGCTGATCGTCCCACAGCGCAGGCTGCTCCAGGTCGTCGAGGTCTTCCCAGTCCGGCCAGCGGTCCGGGTTATCCCAGCCGTACGCATATGATCCGCAGCGGTATACCGGCTCGAACGGCCGCCAGCTGTCGTTGCTCGCGTGTATGCCCGGTTGCACGTCCTCCCAGCCGGCACCGGTTAGGCGCACGTTACCGTGGCCGTCCATGATCGCCAGGCGTGAGCCCTGCGATGAGTCGCGCAGCATGTCGGCTGCCAGGCGCGACACTGCCAGGCCGCCGCACCGGCGTACCTCGGCATCATTGGCAAGGTATAGGGCAACGTCGCGAACGTATGCAACGGTATCGCTAACGCCGGGCTTTACGGCCGCCTGGTAGTCACGTAAAACGCCGTTATGCGCCACGGCTAGCGGTACGCTTGAATTGGTGGCGCGGATCATATCCAGGCTATCGACGACCGGGAACGGGTGAGTTAGTCCGGGCGTGTTGCCGCCACCGGTTCCAATACGCATATGCAGCACCAGGGGCACGTCCTCGGGAACGTCGGCGATAGCGTCCAGGTAGGTATCCAGGTTCATAAAGCCCTTGCGGATCTGTACAAGGCCGCCGTCCGGGTACATAAGTCCAGCGCCGTCCGGGTTTGCGTAGAAACACTCTTCGATAATCGAGGTAGCAGGGCGAACGCCGGCGGCACACGATAGGATAATGCACATAATTGAGCACCTAACTATTTGATTTGGTTATTGATTTGGTGATAGCGCCGGCCGTGAGCCGGCGCGGATCGTCTAGAGGTTGCGCGCTTGCAGGTACGCCAGCAGGTCAACGCTTGGTAGCTTGCGGCTGTCAAGCGCCTTTACCATCTGCTTTACAAGGTCGCGCCAGCTCCAGGACTCCAGCGCCTCGACGTCTGTAAGACAGTCACCGGCGATTAGGGCCAGCGCGGCCGTTGCCTCGATAGTCGCGCGCAGCGTCTGCTTTACCAGGGTGCCGCGCCACAGTCGCAGCTCGACGGTAGCGGAGTTTTCGCAGTTGATCGCGGTATGGTGCCCGGTCTTGCGGTACGTCTTGCGTCTCTTTTCCGCTGGACTGTCGCCCAGGCTGATACCGGACTGGAAGTCAC
>CAUBWQ010000003.1 GCA_958439775.1 uncultured Collinsella sp.
CGGGCAAGGATTACGGAACCTACTGGGTGCCGGAGATCGACGAGACCGTGCTGGCAAAGGGCTCCATGGTGGCCGCCCAGTATGCTATCGACTTTTTGGCCGAGCCCACGCAAGAGGAGCTCGACGGCCCCACGATCGCCGCGGTTGCCGAGACCAACCCCGACTTGGCCGCCAAGCTGCGCTCTGCCAAGGCAACAGCCGCTGAGGCGCGCGACGCCATGCACGATGCTCGCACCGATAACCATGCTGCAATCAAGGGCATCCACGATGCGCGGGCTGCCGCTCGCCACGAGGAGAAGCGCGACGAGTAGCCATCACGCCCACCCATAACAACCTGGCTAGAGCAAAGCGGGGGCGAACGTTATCTCAACGTTCGCCCCCGCTTATGTGTCGACCGCTTTTCTAGCGCGTCCTCCGTCACGACAGGAAAGAGCGAAGGATGGTGAGCCAGCGTGGGGGTTCGAGGTGGATGATGTCGTCGGGGACTCCGGCGGGCGCATGGCCGCCAAAGAGTAGGCCGGCATCTACCGGATTGATGAGGCGCACGATCCATACGGCGATGACCAGCATGCACAACACGGTGACTGCAATGTCGACACCACGCTTTAGCTTGCTCGATGCCACCTCCTCGCGCACGAACGCGAGCACAAACGCAATCGGCACCACCCAAAACAGCGGATGGTAGGCAAAGGCCGCCGCAAAATCGAGACGCAGCGCCGCCAGCCACGCCCTCGTCATGCCGCATCCCGGACAAGGAGCGCCCGTCATCATTCGAAAAATGCAGCCGATATCGAGCAGGTAGAGCGCGAGCCAGGCGACAAAGAGCGCGCCGGTGCAAAAAAGGGCGCGGCGAAGGAGCTCTGCCGTGCCCCTATGTCCCTGGGAGCTGTTCACGCCGCCCTTATTGTTAGGCACGAGCGCCAAGGCGAGTGTTGTAAGCCGTTGCCATGGCATTGGTATTATTGATGATGATGTTCATAGCGAAGATGGGACCAAGGCCGCACAGGAGCGCGCCGAAGATCTGCCACAGAAGAACGGTGGTGCCGTTTTCCTGGAACACCAGGCCGTAGCGAGGAGCGTTGGCCTGCAGGCGGTTGCCAATCTTGTAATACCAGTAGTACGCGTAGAAGCCGCAGGTCACAAACGATAGAAGGATGAATTCCGCCAGACCCGGCGTGTAATCGCCGTCATCCTGACACAACGTGTTGACGTCGCGTGCCAAGCAATACAGGAAGTAGAACGAATAGATACCGCAGGTCACAAGAGAGAGCAGCAGCCAGCCGATCAGGCTGCGGTCAGCCTTAATGGGGCCATAGCCCATCGGAGCGGATGCGGACTGTTGGGCGTATTGACCGGTGTACTGCTGCTGAGGCTGGGGCACGGGCTGAATAGCCTGGGCCGGAGCGGGCTGGGGCTGCGGGGCCGGAGCGGCAGAAGCGGCACCAACGGCGGATCCGCAAACAGGGCAGAATTTGGCATCATCCGAAATGGGAGAACCACAAGTGGGACAGAACATGAGCCTCTCCTTTTCCTAAGGCGTCGCACGCCTTCAAACCTTACACGTCTACGTTCTCAACAATAGCCGCGACGTTGTTGCGCAACATTGACCAATTTCCGAGAAATTTTGCTGCAACCGTTTTCCCAGGCATTTTCGTGCTTTCGCAGTAGAAAAAGGCAGCGCGGGCTCAGTTGCCCAGGGCGCCTCGACCGGCTATTCGGTTTGATTGTTTTCGGCAGCAGGATTATCGCCCGGCTCATCCGCCGGCGTGGCAACGGCATCCCAATCGGGCTCCGCAGGCGTCGCCTCGGACGCCGGTGCGGGGACAGGAGCAGGTGCCGGGGCAGGGGCAGGCGCGGGTGCCGGGGCAGGCGCAGGCGCGGGTGCCGGGGCAGGCGCAGCACCAGTGGCTGCCGTGGGATTGAATCCCGCAGGAGCAGGCTTCTTCTCACCCGGGAGCACAAAAGTCAAAACGTCGTCCTTGTCCTCATCGGCCCACTCGCCTGCATAGCGTGCGGCCCAATAGCCAACGGCACGGTGCTTGAGCATCTTGCCAAAGACCGTAAGAAATACGGTGACGAAAGCGACCAGCACCAAGAACAGCGCGAGCGTGACGCCACCGCCGGTAACAATTGCCTCAATACCCGTAGGACGATAGTAGTAGCTATACATACCGACAGAGGCAATGGCGCCAAAGACGACCGTCAAGATCCATGTGACAACGTTGGCGACCAGGCCCGTCAAAAACTCGGGAAGGAACGAAGCACAGAACAGCTTGGTCTTGTTGTGCTTAAACGCCGCCCAGACCTTATCGAGCGAAAACGCGCTCTCGACACGCCCGGTCACCGCAAAGTGCATCACGGCGATGTCGGCGAACATCTTAAAGAAGACACCCAGAATCGCCGAGGCAATTAGCGCCAGGACAAGCAGGCCAAGCGAGCCAAACAGCGCAGCCTCGAGCGCATAAGAGCCGTAATAAGAATACGAGCCCGCAGCGCCAATTACCACGCCCTCCACCAGCGAAAGCACTACACCGATAACGGGAATGGCAGCGATAACCTCGAGCACGACCGAAATAACGCTCGAAAAGACTCCGAGACCAAACGACGTGGAACGCATCAGCGGACGATCCATGCCGTCATCGATCTTAAGCGACAGATCGCGACCCCACTCGATGCCAAAGCCGGAACCGCACACGCTCGCAATGCAAGCTGCCAAAAAGCCGATGGCAGCCGCAATGCCGCCAATAACGGGAATAAACAACACGAGCACCGACACAACGCAAATCAGCGCCGGCAAAAACGCGATTTGGCATACACGCTGAAGCACGCCCGGAGTCTTGGTCATATCTTGGAACGCCTGAGCCACACAGCCCTTTGGCGCATTCGCCACGGGCGGTTGCGGAACAAACTGCTGGGGCTGAGGCTGTCCCTGGGGAGCGGGGCCAGCGGCACCGGCATTAGGAGCACCACACACGCCGCAGAACTTGTCGTTATCGCCCATGGGGGCGCCACACTGCGAGCAGAACATCGAAATCATCCCTTCGTATCTAGAGCGAATCACCTGGATCGCAAACGATGTCTTTGGCATCATTATCACCCAATGTGAGGACAAATACTCTTAGATGACGTATTTGCAACGCGCGAGGCGCTTTTCGATTGTTTGATGAGTGTGTCTGCGCTAGTTCGTTCCGCGGAAGCCCTTGCCGACGATCTCGGAGCTGTCGACAATCGTGATAAAGGCACCCGGATCGACTTCGCGCGCATAGCGGCGCAGCTGCACGGCCTCGCGACGGCTCAGCACGCTCATGATCACCGTCACGCACTTGCCCGAGAAGGCACCGTAGCCGCGACTGATGGTCGCTGTGCGGTTGAGATGCTTGACGATAAACTCCTCGACCTTAAGGGGTTCGGAGCAAATGACCGTGCAGACCTTACGAAGATGGATGCTCTCGATGGCCTTGTCGACCACAAGCGTCTTGGCAAACAGGCCGAGCACGCAATACAGACCGACACGCGGGCCATACAAAAAGGCCGCGATGGTCACGATGCCGATATCGACCAGCAGCAGGGCGCGGCCAATCTCGAGCGTCGTGCGGCGCTTGAGGATCATGGCAAGAATGTCCGTGCCACCCGTCGAGGCGCCGATATCAAAGACGATGGCGCTGCCGAGCGCCGGCAGAATCACGGCAAAACACAGGTCGAGCCACATATCGCCCGTCATCGAGACACTGGTCGGGATAAAGAGCTCGAAAAGCGAAACATAGGCGGACAGCGCAAACGAGGCGAAGACGCTCCACAGGATTGCCTTGCGCTCCAAAAAGATAAAGCCCAAAACGACGAGAACCGCGTTGATAATCCACATAAAGACGCCGACGGGCAGGGTCGGGAACAGCGTGGACAGAATGACCGACACGCCCGAGGTGCCGCCGAAGGCAAAGTGATTGGGGGTTTTAAACGCAACGATGGCAAAGGCCGTAAGAATCAGGCCCAGATTGAGCTCGGCGAAAAAGCGCGGGAAGCCTGGCTCCTGGCTACGCTTTTGGCCGGCACGCTCGCCGCGCTCGATATCGGTGCGATCAACCACGCGCTCCATCGGCACCACGGGAGGACGATGTACCTCCTCGGCAGCTCGCGATGCCGCCTCTGCCGCGGCAGCCTCAATCGCCCATGCCTGGCTTTCTGTTTCGTGCTCGTCAGCCATTACGGCAACCCCTCGTTAACAATTTGGAAACAATGCGCCCATTAGGGTAACGCGGAACACGACGATTGCAACCCCTAGTTAGACGAGCGGTATGCCTACATCGGGGACATACAAATAACGGCCGGCCGCACATACATCCGTGCGGCCGGCCGTTTGACGTTTTCGCAGATAAAACCTGCTAAAATAAACATCCCTTTTTGGTAGGTTACTCGTGCTGGTTGGTGCGGTGCTCGTACTCCTCGGGGGTGATGACATCCTCGATGCGTAGGTTGACGCCTGCCACCTCAAGGCCGGTCATCGCGGCCAGACGCTCGGTCACGCGCGCCTTGACGTCGTCGAAAATCGCGGGCGCGTAGGCGCCGTACTCGATAATGACGGAAATGTTGACGACCACGCGGTTGTCATCGGTGACCTCGACCGTCACGCCCTTGGTCAGGTTCTCGGCACCAAACTGCTCCTGCACAAAGTGCATGAGGTTGCCCTTCATGCCCAGGACGTGCGGCACCTCGCGGGTGGCCATGGCGACGATCTTCTCGATCACACCGTTGGAATAGGTCAGCGAGTCCTCGGACTCGTCTGTTTCCTCATCATCCTCGTCCGCATCGTCGGCGGGTTCGGCCTCGACGAGCGCCTCGTCCTCGAGCGTTACGTCCTCGGCCTCGGCGGCGACGGTCTCGTCTGCCTCGGGCTCAGTATCGGCCACATCGACCTTCGTGTTAAAAGCCATGGTTCCTCCTTATGCCCACCGCACACGCGGCGGTCGAATACATACTAGCGGCCGCTAAACAGACGGCCGAAGAAGTTGACGATCCCGTTCTCGCCGTCGCGGATCTGGCCAATCACGGCGCCGATCAGCACAAAGAAAGCGATGACGAGCGTATCCCACAGGCCGAGCGTGAGCACCAGCACGGCGAGCACAAAACCAGCGACGGCTCCAAGCGTGGTGTTGGGATGACGGACGGCATAGCTCCAGATGGCTGCCCCCGTACCCTTGATGAGACCCATGGCCTCATCAAAATCATCGGCGACCGCGTCATGTGACTCGGTACCCTCCACCTTAGGATCGACGACCTCGCCTGCCGGCGCGGCGCTCTGATCGATAGTCAGGCGCGGGGTGCGGACGGTCTTGTCTTGATTGGTATCACTCACCGGAAACCTCCACGGTCTGGACGGTAGTCTTGGATGGCAAAAAACGAACGCGCGCAGTCGTGCCCGGCGTGCCGAGCATAGTGTCGCAGGCCTCCTCGATACGTTGCTGCATCGCGATAGCTTGGGAGGCCACATCCCGGTCGTCGAGCGCGATGGCGTCGACCTTAAAACGGACGTGCGATTCGTCGGAGCCCTGCACGCGCGCCTCGACATGCTCGATCATCACTCGGTTGTCGCGCTCTGCCGCGGTACGAGCACACGAGGAGAGGGCAGCGAGCGTGACCTCGATATTGCGCTCCCCCGCCGGATGCACGCAGGACGGCTCGCGACGAGCAAACATCAGGCGGAAGAAACCCACGAGCACGCCGAGCGCCACGACACCGCCGCACGCCGTAACAACGATGCGAGGCAGCGGATCGCGCATCAGCAGCATAAAGCGATAGGTATATGGCCCCCAAAACTGGCAGACTAACGTACCCAGCGCCACGACGGCGGAGGCAAGATACACGATCGCCAGGGCTCGTTTGAGCACGCGCATGCAGCGCTCCCTTCAAATCTCGATCCACAGAATGCAAAACGATTCGCATCATTATAAAAGAGCCGGGTCCGGTGCCTCATGCACGCGGATCCGGCTCATCTATTCCACGAGGCTTGCATGCTCGCTTCATTATGCCCAGATATGCACGGCTCAATCCGTGCGGGCGCTACTCCTCCTCGAGGGCAGCGATGACCTCGTCGGTCATGTCCATGGTGCTGTAGACGTCCTGGACGTCGTCGAGCTCCTCAAGACGGTCGATGAGGCGCTGAACCTTCTTGGCGTCGGCACCGGAGACCTCGGTCGGAGTGGTCGGGACCATGGTGGTCTCGGAGCCCTTGACCTGGACGCCCTGCTCCTCGAGTGCCTTGGAGACAGCCATGACGTCGTTGGCAGCGGTCCAGACGATCCACTCCTCGCCGGCGTCCTCGTAGTCCTCACCACCGGCCTCGGCGATCGCCATCATGAACTCATCCTCGTCACCGGCAGCACCGTTGGCGATCATGGTCTCCTTCTTGGCGTTCTCGTCCAGGATCTCCTTGGCGACGACGATCTGGCCCTTGCGCTCAAACTGGAAGGCGACGGAGCCCGAGGTGCCCAGGTTGCCACCAGCGTGGGAGAGGGCGGAACGGACGTCGGCGGCAGTGCGGTTGCGGTTGTCGGTCAGGCAGTCGACGTAGACGGCAACACCGGCGGGACCGTAGCCCTCGTACACGATGTTCTCGTAGACGGCGGCGTCGGCACCCGAACCAAAGGCCTTATCGATAGCGGACTTGATCTTGTCCTTAGGCATGGACTGAGCCTTAGCCTTGGCAACGGCAGCGGCGAGGCTGGCGTTGTTCTCGGGCAGCGGGTCGCCGCCGAGACGGGCAGCAACGGTGATGTTGCGGCTGAGCTTGGAGAAGAGGGCGGAACGCTTGGCGTCCTGCGCGCCCTTACGATGCTTGGTTGTGGCCCACTTAGAGTGTCCGGACATACGTGTCTCCTATCGGTTTCGACCTAAAGCCCAGCGCGAATGCTCAGGCAATATAAACAAACGTCGTTAGATTACCACTTATGGCCTTCTAAGCAAACACAAGACTCACAACAGGCATTATTCATTTTACAAGACTCACAAGACTCACCAAGATGCACCGCAGGGACCAAATAGGGACCAAAGGCCACGCATTCCGTAGAATTGGATGGCGTGGCCTTTATTTGACAGCATCGGTAACAAAAAAGCCCTCCCCGGCATCATGCCGAGGAGGGTGGTGCGTCTGCTATGGCCTGTCGATGATGACCTGGTCGCCATCCTCGTCGAGGTACGGCGTGATGGCGATGCCGCGGTCGCTCTCGACCACGATGTAGGCACGGTTGGTCGAGCGCTCGGTGGCGATGTACGAGTTCACGTTCTGGGGCAGGTCGTAGAGCGGCCCATCGGACTGGTCTATGACCGTGGCGACACCCGTCGCGCTCGCATCGCTGGGGTGCGCAAGCGAGCAGGCGACGGTGATGAGCGCGAACATGGCGATGACCGCCAGCACCGCGTATACGAAGCCAAACAGCTTCTCGCTGAACTTCATGTCACTCCTTGATGAGGTAGTCGTCAGCCTCGGGCTTTCCGGTGGCGCGTCCCACGGCGACATAGCGGACGTTTCCGCTATAACCGGTATATCGGCCCCAGATGTATCCGTCTGCGGACTTGTACCAGTCGTCAAGGACGACGGTCTGGCCGAGTCCGTAGGAGGCCACGACGGAGCCGGAAAGCGACGGGGCGGTGCGCACATTCAACTTGGACACGGTGCAGCGGTAGCGGCCACCGAAGTTCTCGGTCTTAGTCGCCTGCTGGGTCGGTTGCTTCGCGGGTGCCTGCTGAACGGGTGCGGAATTCGATGCCTTGATTCCGAAACTCTCGAGGTAGATTCGGGCCAGGTCGTCGAGGTGTTCATTGAACTTCTGCAAATCGCCTCCGTTGTCGATGAAGCCGTTCTCGCACAGGCGGTAGTTGATGCCGCGCGCCGCGGCTCGGTTTACGTTGGCAAGCTCGGAATGGCGCACGATCTTCTCGGCGCGGCCGGGCATGAGCGTCGACAGCTTGTCGGCCAGGGCCTTGTCGTAATCGTCTGGCTCGAAGCCGGACTTGATGATGACGTGGGCACCGTGTGCTGTCGCGATTCCGCTGGCGTCCATGTGCAGCTCCACCACCGGAGCGTCGGTGTTCAGGCGGTTGATGCCGCCGTCGGCGTACCAGTTGCGGGACATGTCGCCTAGCTCGACCTCGGAACCGCCGAGTTCCTTGATGCGCTTGCCGAGGGTTCGGACTCGCTCGGCCTCGGTATAGCCGCCGGCGCAGCAGCCGGGGTCGCCGGCTCCGTGACCGCAGATGACAAACAGCTTTGCCATACTACTCGCCGGTCCCGTCATGGTCGAAGATGCGCATGAGCGGGGTGTCGCGAAGCTCGGGGTATGCGGCGCACACGTTCTCGAGGATGGAGGCGACCTCCATGATGATGATGTAGACGCACACAATGGTCACGGAGACGCCGCTGAAGCCGAGGCCGGCGATGTGAGCGCCGGCAAGCTCGATCATCACTGCGACCGCGATGAGGCAGCAGAGCAGAATCTTGTGGCCGAGGCCGACGCGCATCTTGGCGCTCGAGACGTTGCCGTTGATGACAGCGCCGATGAAGCCGGTCAGGATGTCCATGACCATGAAGCCGCACGCGATGACGATTGCCCACTCCTGCGGCTCGGTGAGCTGGTATTCCATTGTCTCTCCTAGATGAAAAAGGCCCCGCACATGCGGGGCCGTAGCTACTCGGTGTCAGGCTCGCCCTTTGCGGCGAGAATCTCGGCAAGCTCCTCGTCGGTGATCTTGCCATTCCCATGCACGTTCTCGACCATGGTCTTGGTCCACTTGTCGTTGACGTACCAGGTCTTAATCCTCGATGCCAGCGTGCTCATATCCAATCACCTCCTCGTTCTCGGGGAGGTCGACGTCGCACATGCACGCGAGGTACGTGATGTTGGCGTCGTACGTGTCGAGCGCGGCGACGATGTTCTCCTCCCTGCGGCTACCCTCGATGTCTCCATTAGTTCGCTTGATTACGACCATCGGTATCTCCCTTCCAGAGGTCCCTGTAGTAGCGCCTCATGCGCCGTATCAACTTGAACGAGTCGCCCTTCTTGACGTGGGCGACCCAGCCCTCGAAGCTCGCGTCGGCGTCCTCCTTTGAGATGACGCCGCGCTTCGCGAGCCTGACGACGCCCTTGAGGTGCCGCCTCTCCTGCTTGACCTTCGCAGACAGGACGTTCATGAAGACGCGCCCGGTCGGCGACAGCTTGAAGTGGAAGCCGAGGAAATCTATGCCGCGAGATAGCGGCCTTATGTGGGTCTTCTTCCTGTTGAGAGCGAAGCCGAGCTTGGCGTACTCATCTGTCAGGACGTCGAGCGCCCGCTCAAGCTCCTCGCGGCTGTCGCTTATGAGGATGGAGTCGTCCATGTACCTTATGTAGTGACGGACCCTGAGCCGCTCCTTGACCATGTGGTCTATCGGGCTTAGGACCGACACTCCGGCTATCTGTACGAGCTGCGAGCCTGGGTTGACCCCGACGTCGCCCGTGTACTGGTTCTCGAGAATCGAGGCCACGATGCCAACGTACCTCGCATCGAGATGGCGCTCGAACGGTGCGAGCGCCGTCGCGTGCGGCATGTTCGGGTAGTAGCCGGCCACATCGAGCGTCAGCACCCACCCGTCTTCACCGTGCTTCGCGTAGTGCTCGCGCATGAACCGCTTGAGCCTGTTCCGCGCGAAGTCCGTGCCCTTGCCGGTCTGGCACGATGCGTTGTCGTATATCCAGTCCCGGCTCATTGCCGGGTAGAGGACGAAGTCGTTGAGCGACCTCTGGAAGACCCTGTCCCTGAACGGGATTGCGACGATGTCGCGCTGCTTGGGGTAGTAGATGGGGAAGCGCCTCACCGGGCGCTGGACGTATGTGCCGTCCGCAAGCTCGTCTGCGAGTCTCGCCACCTCGGTCGGCGCGTTGAGCACGAAGCTCGCCACGCTGCCCTTCCACATCACTCCCCTGCGGCATCGCTCCATTGCCTCCCAGAGGCACTCGAACGACATGGGGTCGACGGCGCTTGCAGGCCCAGCACATCCATCGGAGGTGGGGCCGTCGCCGCCGCGGTGTTCGGCCCTCTCGGGCACTGGACCGGGACTCCTTGCGCCGGGGTCTGCGGCGGACGGCGCTATGCGTCGCCTCTCCATGCCGCCGTGCCCGTTGCAAGCGGGGGCCGCGCGATTGCCGTTGTACGCGTTGTTGTTGTTCACGTTGCCATCGGCGTTCACGATGAACGGGTTGTACGCGTTGTCGCGGTTCGCGGACCGCATCCAGGAGTTCTGGGCAGTATCAGCCCCGGTCCAAGAATCTCTAATGCCCAGCACGGAAGCGTCGGGCATCTGATTCACTCCATGCGGAGGTCATCGACCTCACGGAACTCACGAGTCCGGACCAATGGTGGACCCGCTTGCCGCGGAGGTGGAACGTCTTCTTCGCGACGCCGATGAGAAAGATCAGCTCGTTGCACTTGACCTTGGCCTTGCGCTGGAGGCTCCTCCTCTCGGCGAGGTCGTCATCGTCGACGACCTTGATGTTGTTCGCGCTCCAGAGGTACTGGCCGATTGCCACGCTGGCGTCCACGATGCGGGCCGTCAGCATGGCGAACTCGGGCTTGAAGGTCCTCTCGTTGGCCGTAATCTCGACCGTGTAGGAGCAAAGTTCATTTGCCTTCGCGAACACTTCCATCCTGCTCTTACCGCGCCTGCTGGCGGGTACGGTCATGAATGGCCTCCTTTTGTTGTAGCGGCCGGGGCGAGGTGTCGCCCCGGCGATTGACGATTAGCAGATGACGCAAGCGGGGGCCGCGCGATTGCCGTAGTACGCGCCGCTGCCGTACACGGAGCCATCGGCGTTCACGAGGAACGGGGTGCACGCGGTGGCGCGGTTCGCGGACCGCATCCAGGCGTACTGGGCAGTCGTCTTGGCATTGAGCGCGTACTGGATGTACGCAGGCTCCTTCTGCCACAGCGGGGCCTTGGACGTGCCACCGCGGGCGAGCTTCCAGTACTCCCACGGGTCGCCCTCGACGCCGTTGACGGAGGACTCGTTGCAGTTGATCCAGTGCTGCTCGAGGCTCGGCAGGAAGAACTTGTCGAAGGTCTTGGAGAGCGTCGGCGCATCCGAGGTGCCGCCATAGGTGATGTAGTTGCGGGCGGTCACGACCTCAATCTCGCCGACTGCCGCGACGAAGTCGTCGGGCAGCATCGACATGAAGCCGGCCCTGGAGTCGTACGGTCCGTAGCACACGGACGCGGACGGGATGTGGTCGTAGTCGTGCTTGGGCTTGAACCAGTTGGCGTCGTGGCTGTTGAGCCACTGACGGAGGTTCGAGTGCTCCCAGTCGCCGTTGCCGTAGGCGGCGCACTGGATGGACCAGAGGTCGCCGCTCTTGGGCTTGTCGAGCGTGCCGAGGCTCGTGCCGGCGCTGCCCTCGGCAACGGCGAGCGTCGCCTTGGGAGTGGCCGCGGAGGCGCTGTCGAACACGTAGACCTTCCAGTCGGTCACCTTGCTGTCCCATGCGCCATAGAAGCCGAGGAGCTGGTTGCCCTTTACGAGCGGGTCGGCGAGGGTGAACTGGTAGGTCTTCCCCTTGACCATCGTGCCCTGGCTGTATCCGAGCGTCACGTTGTAGATGCCGGCGGGAAGGCCGGACTCACCTGCCACGTAGAACGCCTCTCGGGCGTCGAAGCTGGTGGCGAAGGGCAGCGTGTAGTGCTGCTGTAGGAACATGCCCGGGACGATGTCGCCGACTTTGTTGCGGACGTTGGCGAAGCCCGTGACGTCCCACGGGTCGTCGTACACGTTGGAGCCGTCGGTCAGCTTGACGACGAGCTGGTCGCCAACGGAGAAGGCCTTGTCTGCCTGACCGGACTTGGCGATGTGCTTCACCTCGTCCCAGCTGACCTCGGTCGAGACGGCGTTGTTGCGCACCATCTGTGCGAGCAGGCCGTTCTGCACGTTGAGCGATGCGAGGATCGCGTTGCCCGTGGTGTCGAGAACGAGCCTGTTGTCTGCGTCTGCCATTGGACTACTCCTTTGCTTTCTGACAGATAAAACCCTCGGCATCCAGGTAGATTCCGAGGGGGAACAATGCGGCCAGCTTGGCGGCGGTTTCGTCGCACGCTTCCTTAGAGGCGTTGGCGTCCTCTGCCGCTTTGGCCGCCTTTGTGGTCGCGGCCACAGTCGCGGCTTTTGCCTTGTTCGCGTTATCGGTCGCTGTCTTTGCATTGCCGGTCGCCTCGTCCGCGAGCTGCTTCGCCTGCTTGGCGTCGCTCGTGGCCGTCTCGCAGGCGCTCACCGCGGCGGTAGCGCTTGCGTTTGCGGCGTTCGCGCCGCTTGCAGCCGTGTTGGCTAGATCTGCGGCTTTATTCGCGGCGTCGGCGGCCTCCATCGAGATCGTCGACTCGATGCGGTAGATGGTTCCGTCGGTCGTCTTGATGCGGTCGACGTTGCCGTTCTCGTTCGTGAGGAACTGGGCCATTTCAGCCATGTCGTGCCACTCCTTTCATTACCTGGCGATGACGCCGGTCACCGTGGCCAGGTGCCCGACGATGTCGACAATCACGCGGTCGCCCTTTGCCATCCCCTTGCACGAGACAGTCATCGACACGCCAGCGTGCGGGCTGTCCGAGGCCGTCTCGCCGTCGTAGCGGATTGAGCACTTCGGGTAGGCAACCGCGGTCACGGTCGCGTACCTACGGGTCACATATGGCGTCTCGGAGCTTTTGCGCAGCATTGAGGCAAGCTCGCGTGCAGCATCCTCGACGCTTCGTACAGTCACCTCTCGTACCTCCTAAGCTCCACGTCCATGAGGACTCCCGGCTCGCCGGTAGGACTCATGGTCCTGATTGAGAAAAGGCCGCTGATGTCGGCGCTCGGGTACTCGATTCGCGCCGTCTCCCCGTATCGGATGGGGCACCAGACGGTCGATAGCGTGATGCGGTGGATGACGCTCTGCTCGGTGCCGAGAAGCTCCTTGGCCTTGTCATCGACGAGCTTCTGAATCTGCTCGTCTGTCGACTCATCGGGCACGTCCGAGAGCGACTCCGTGCGGCAGATGGTCCTGCCCTGGTTCAACGTTGAGAACTCGCTGTCCGGGTCGTCGTCTCGGGCGATTCCGACGAACGACTTCTCCTGGGTGGAGTAGGTGACGCGCACGACGTTCGCGACGCCGTGCGTATCGCGCTCCTCCGTTACCTCGCTGAGGAATCGGGCGTTAGCGCCCTCGATGAACTCCCAGACCGGTGCGCTCTTGGACGGCTCGTGATACTTAGTCAGGTGGACGACGCCGTAGCCGTCGGTCCATGCGGAGCGGAACCCCGCATACTTGAGCAGGTCGTTCACGGCGTCGAGGATTGAGTCGTCACCATCGCCTCCGACGCCGTACGTCCTCTCGGCCCCCAGCCTGTAGTCGGTCTGCTCGAAGACGCACTCGAGTCCCTGGCCGCGGATGAAGCCGGCGGCCACCTCGACTGGGTCTGCGCCGGCGGGTACGGTGACCGGCATCATGAACTGCGAATCTGCAAGCTCCTGGAGGCGGCCGTACATCTGGAGCGTTCCCCTCGACGCGCTGCCGTTCGCAGTGCGCTCGGGCGTGCTCACGATGTACGTGCCGAGCGTCGACGTCGCGGTCGAGCCGTCGTGGAACTCTGCGTCGAGATGGACGCGCAGCAGGTCGGAGCCGATGCTGAACCGGCCTGCATAGTCGACCGTGCCGGACTCCTTGATGGACGTGTCGTCGTTCCATGAAAGCTGGAGCGTACGCGGCTTGATGCCGCGCAGTAGGCGCAGATCGGCACCGGTGCTGCGCGATACGACCATGAACCTGAACCTCGACTTGAAGCCCTTCGAGAGCCATCGCTCGGTATCAGACGTCGCCATTGACAGGCTCCTCCCACACCGATTCGGTCATGGAGGCAGATACGCTCCACCTCTTGAGGCCGGACGACTCGCGCTCGACCTCCATGTCGACCGCCACGGTCGCTCGGTTGCCGTCGAGGTCCCTGAACCAGCACCACGACCAGCGGCGCGACAGCTCGCGGACCGCATTGGCCTGCGCGATGTCGTACAGCTGCCACGACGAGGCAAGGCTCACGTCCATCTCGTCGAGGTCGTACCTCATCGGGAGTCCGCCGTTCTCGCCGTTGTCGGCGAAGTGGTACAACTCGCGGCTGTGCTCGACGCCGTGGGACGACGTCGGGTTGAACCCGGCACGCAGGAACGTGCCTCCGTCGCGGCCGAAGTTCATGGCCGCGAACTTGCTGCGGCAAATGGTCGGCACGACGACCTCGGTCGAGGTGCCGGAGAACGCATACGCGGTCACTACGTAGTAGAACTTGACGTTCAGCGGCGGAAGGCGGTCGAACGCGGCGCTACCACCCGTCAGCTTGGACGCGAGTTTCGTCATGGTGCCGTCCGGGTTGACGCGCGAGACGTCGAACGAGACTGCCTCGGCGACTGCGTTCGACAGATTGATGGTCTTTCCATCGACCGTGGTCTTTCCGCTCAGCGCGGCACCGCCGTCGATGATTGACATGGGGCCGACCAGCACCGTGCCGTCGACCGTGTATTCGGTCGAGCCTTTCTCGATGAGGATGCTGCCCGCGAGTTCATCGTCGTAGGAAATGGCGATCTTAGGCGGAGTAGGCTCATACCAGTGCGTCGTGAAGCGCCTCATGGCCCTCACGGTAAGGCCGGAGCCGCCGCGGACGTCTAGCACGAGCGTGTACGACGCGTCGTTCTTGATGGTCGAGTACGCACCGACGTTCCACGATGTCGCATCCGTAGCCGGCGTTATGGACTCGACCTCGTTGCCATCTGTGTCGAGAAGAGAGACTTTGACGTAGCTGACGCCCGTCTCGTCGGCGATGTTCCAAGAAACGTTGATGGGAATCTCGCCGATGACGACGGAGTCGCTCGCCGGGTTCGTGAAGTAAGCCTGCGGTGCGTTCGCCACGTTGAACACGTAGTAGCGCGACCACTCGCCCCAGCTCGGGTCTACTCCCTTGGTTCGGGCGCGGACCTTGTAGCTTCCCTTGGACGATACCGCCTTCGTCACGAGTAACTGGCCGCCCGGCAGCGTCATCGACTCCGTGTTGCCGTCGGGCAGTGTGAATTCCACCTGCTGCGCGGACGGGTCGGTGCGGTCGGGATGGTTGGGGATGATGGTGAACGCCACGTTCGCGAACGTGCCGTCGAACGCGTATACGCCGGACAGCCCGGAGATGCCGGGCGGACCGGGCGGGCAGATCGTGATGACCGCACCGCTGTACGCCCACTCGCCCTTCAGGCCGGACTTGACAGCCCTGATGCGGTAGTAGACCGTGCCGGCGGGCGGTGCTGTGTCCTCGAAGCCCCTGCCGGTCCTATTTAGTTCGACGGAGGCCCACGTCTTGCCGTCGGTCGAGATTTCCGACTCGATGGACTCGTAGTACATGGGCGAGGACGCCGCAACCATGACGACGCTGCCGGTGTCGCTCTTTGAGGTCGACAGCATGAAGGCGAGCGGCGTCGTGTAAACGACAAGCTCGGACGTGCGGTCGGATGTTCCTCCCGGACCGTACGAGCGGAGCGCGTATGCATACTTGTGACCGGCCTCGGTGGAGTTGTCGGTCCAGTTCGTGATGTCCCAAGAGACGTCCTTGATGTTGACCCACGCTCCGTCGTCGGTTCGACGGTCGACGTGCACGCCGGTCCACGGGTAATGCCCGTTCATGCCGGTGTAGTTGGCCTCCCACGCGATCTTCTGCGAGGAGTCGCTCACGCGCGAGACGCTGACGTTCTTCGGCTGGTGCGGCTTATAGTACTCGATTGCCGGCACGGTCACGTTGACGCCGGCCTCGGTGCCGCCCCAGCGCCATGCGCCGTAGCCGCTTACGGTCTTGCCCCACGTCTTGTACCAGCAGTAGACGTTGTAGGCGTCGCCCTTGCGGGGGAACGGGCCGTAAGTGGCGCTGCCGTAAGCGCCGTTCGTGTGCGTGCTGAGACACGCCCAGTCGATGTCACCGCTCCACTGGGCGGCGACATCGCTCGTGGCGGCATGGCCGACCTGTCCAGCGATACCGTACAGACAGGCGGCGTCAAAGTACGCATTGCCATCGACGGTGATCCAGACGTTGTCGTCATCTTTCTTGGAGACGTATGCGTTGACGTATCCGCGCATACGGTAGTCCGCGTAGTTCGTGGACCAACCGGAATAGGCTTCTGCCATGCCGACTCCCTATTTGAAACAGGAAGGGGGCCTGATGGCCCCCTTCGTCACTTCATCTTGTAGAACCTGCCCGTGCTCTTGATGAGCGTCTGGACGGCGTCCTCGATGCCGGGATTCGCCTGGACCGTGCGACCGTCGACGGTCACGTAGTAGTTGACCGTCTTGGACTCGCTGACGCTCGAGTAGGACTGTCCGCCGGACAGCCTCGAGGACACGTTCCCGGCATAGGCGTCGACCGACGCCGCGTAGGCGAGCGTCTCCGCGGCCTTGCTGACGGAACCGACGCCGGACACCATGCCGGCGGCGAAGTTCTGGGCCAGGTGCAGGCCGGAGCGCTTTCCGCCGCGCTCCGCGCCGGACCACGTTCCGCTCTTCGGTACAGAGAAATGTATGTGCGCGGCGGCGGCGTCTGCGATTGCCTTTGCGGCCGATGCGACCCATCCGATTCCAGCTCTGATGCCGGCGGCGAAGTTCGATGCGAGGTGCGAGCCGGACCTGTAGGTATCGCCCGCCGCAGTCATCGTGGCGGCCTTCGCCGCGATGTTCGCGGCTTTCTGGGCCACGCTCCACGCCTGCGACCCGATGCCGGAGCCGAAGTTGCCGGACGCAGTAGCGCCCTTGCCGCGCATGTCGCCGACGTCGCCCATCCTGGCGGCGTTGCCTGCGAGCCTCGCGGCCGTCGAGGCGACGAAGCCGAGGTTAGACCCAGCGCCGTTTGCAAGCTCGGAGGACGCGGTAGCGCCCTTTCCGTTCATCTCGGGGGCGAGGAAGTTGAGCGCGGCGGACAGCGCCTGCCCGATGGAGGACATGGCGCTGATGGGGCCTTCCCTGCCTTCGTCGATGCCGTTCTGGAGGCCGGCGTCGAGGTCGCCGCCGATGGCCTCGAAGACCGTCGACGGCGAGTGGACGCCGAGAATCTCCTTGGCCCTGTCGATAACATCCTGGCCGAGTGCGGCGGACGCCTCCGGGGACAGCGTTCCGTTCCTGATGCCCTCGGCGAGGCCCTCGTCGATGTTGATTCCGGCCTCTTTGCACTTGGTCACAAGCTCGTCGTCGAGCTTGAGCAGGATGGCGTCCTTCATGGCCTGCGTGGCGTCGGCCGGCAGGTTGGAGTACTGCTCGATGACGTCGGCAAGGGCCTGCGGGCAGTCGATGCCGTAGCGCTTGAACGTATCAGGCAGGTCGGAGATATTCCCCTCGGCGAGCGACTTCATGATGAGCGTCGCGTCGCCAACCCCGATGGAGCCGTCAGCGATGCCCTGTGCGAGCATCTGGGCCACGCTGAGTCCGAGCGGCTGCATCTCGGGAGGCAGTCCCTCCACGGCAGCGTTTACGCCGTTCGTGACGAACGCCACGGCTTGGTCGACAGTGACCTTGCCGTTCTCGATTCCGAGGGCCAGCGAGGATGTGATGCTGCTGCCATAGCCGGACATGGAGTCGGACAGCCCCTTGAACGCGCCGGAGACGCGCTCTGTGGCATCGTCCATATCCTCGATGCGGTCCGTCAGGTACTTCGTGTTCTCGGCGGCATTCTTCTGGGCCTCTGTCGCCTCGTCGAGGTTCTTCTTCTCCTCGGATGTCGCGGTCGCGCTTTCCCACGCGGCCTCGGCCTGCTCCTTGGTGACCTTTCCGGCTGCCGAGTTGTTCTTGATGTACAGCTCGATCCACTCGTCGTGCTTCGCGAGCCTCTTGTTGTATGCGTCGGTGGCCTTCTCGACCTCGACGGTCGCTCGGGCCTCCTCCTCGAGATACTCTGCCGCGACCTTGGAGTACGCCTGCTTCTTGGCGTTCAGCTCCCATGCGTCGGCATTGGCCTTCAGCGCATCGGTACTCTTGGAGATGGAGCCGGACACCGCATCGGTCACGCCGACGGAGTCGCCCGTGATGTCGTTGTAGCCCTTCACGGCCGCGGCGAGCTTCTCCTGCTCGTACTTGTTCAGCTCGGACTTTGACGTAAGCTCCTCGATGGTGCCGATATAGCTCTCGAGGAGGTACTTGTTCGAGCCGATGTCGTCGAGCGAGGACGCGAACCCATCGTTGATGTCTTTCAGGGACTCATAGAGTCCGTCGACGTCCGGCTTGAGTCCGGCATAGGCATCATCAAGCGCATCGACTGAACCCTTATGGCTGTCGATGATGGACGAGGCGCTCTGCATCGCGCCGTTGACGAGGTCCTGCTTTTCCTTCCACCTTGCATATTCGGCCACGAGTGCGCCGACGACGCCTACTGCCGCGCTTACGGCGACAATCGGCAGCGACGCCTTCAGTACGGTGCTCGCACCCGCCAGGAGCTTCGTCCCCGTTACGGCG
>CAUBWQ010000004.1 GCA_958439775.1 uncultured Collinsella sp.
GAGGTCGTGCTCGATCACGACGACTGTGGCGCCCTTGGCAACGAGGCCGTCAAACACGCTCAGCAGCACCTGAACATCGAGCGGATGCAGGCCAATCGTGGGCTCGTCGAATACGAATACGGCATCATCCTGCACGCGGCCCATCTCGCTCGCGAGCTTAAGGCGCTGCGCCTCGCCGCCTGAGAGCGCCGGCGTAGGCTCACCGAGCGTGAGATAACCCAAGCCCAGGTCGTGCAAGGTCTGCAAGCGCGCCTGAACTTTCTTGAGCCCCACCGTAGCGTCGATAGCCTCGTCCACACTCATGTCCATGAGCTGCGGCAACGTCAGCAAGCTCCCGTCCTTGCCCTCGCGATGGATATGCGAGGCGGCCTCGGCGTAGCGCGAACCACGGCATGCCGGGCAGATGATCTCGACGTCGGGCAAAAACTGCACGTCGAGCGATATCGAGCCCGTGCCGTCACACGTAGGGCAGCGCAAGGCGCCGGTGTTGTAGCTAAAGGCGCCCGCCTTGTAGCCGGCTGCCTTAGCCTCGGGCGTACGGGCGAAGGCGCGGCGCAGCTCGTCATGAATGTCGGCATAGGTCGCTACCGTCGAGCGTACGTTGGCGCCGATGGGCGTAGCGTCAATCAGATTTGCGCGGCCAATGCCCTCGGCATCGACCCAACGCACGTGCCCCGGCAAGCGCTCGCCAGCTGCCTGCGCCTTAAGTGCAGGAATGAGCGTCTCGAGCACGAGCGTCGTCTTACCCGAACCCGAAACGCCCGTTACCGCGACAAGGCGGCCGCGCGGGATATCAACCTCGAGCGGCTTGACGGTATGGATGGCATCGGTTGCCATGCGGATATGTCCCTGGTCGAACATTTCGTCGTCAGTCACCTGCGGACGCAAGCGCTTGAGCTCGGCGCGCAAAAACGGCGCGATACGGCTGCCCTGCGATTGCTCGACCTCGTCTACCGTACCAGCGGCGATTACACTGCCGCCGCCTGCTCCGGCAACGGGGCCCATCTCGACCAGATAGTCGGCTTCCGCCAGTACGCGCGTATCGTGGTCGACAACAACCACGGTGTTGCCGTCATCCACCAGATCGCGCATCACGCCCACCAAGCCGTCGACATTGGCGGGATGTAAGCCGATCGAAGGCTCGTCCAGCACATAGAGCACGCCCGTCGATCGGTTGCGCACCACGCGGGCGAGCTGAACGCGCTGGCGCTCACCCGTGGAGAGCGTGGCACCGGCGCGGTCGAGTGAAAGGTAATCGAGACCCAGGTCGACCAGACGACGGGCCACGCTCAAAAACGAATCGCAGATATCCGTCGCCATGGGCCGCATCTCGGGCGGCAAGGATGCGGGCACCCCGCGCACCCACTCAATCGCCTCGCCCAGCGTCATGGCCGCGGCCTGCGCCAGATTGATACCGCACACTTGGGGCTGGCGCGCAGCCTCGGAGAGACGCGTGCCGCCGCAATCGCGGCATGCTCCCTCGCGCAAAAAGCGCGCAACGCGTTTGAGGCCCTTGTCGTCCTTAATCTTGGCGAGCGCATTCTCGACGGTATAGACGGCGTTGTAATAGGTGAAGTCGAGCGGCGTGGCACCCTCGCCGTTTTTGGGAACGTAGAGAATGTGCTTCTTAACCGCCGGGCCGTGGAACACGATGTCGCGCTCTTCAGGCGTGAGCTGGTTAAACGGCACATCGGTGCGCACGCCCATCTCGCCAGCCACTTGCTTCATCAGATCCCACATGAGCGTACCCCAGGGAAGCACCGCGCCCTCGTTGATAGTCTTTGACTCATCGGGCACCAGGCTCGCTTCGTCCACCTCGCGCATGACACCGGTGCCGCCGCAGGTGGGACAGGCACCGCCGCTGTTAAAGGCAAGGTCCTCGGCGCTCGGCGCGTAGAACTCGCGACCGCATGCAGGGCACGTGAGCGACAGGCCCGCAGCCACGTTAAGGCTCGGCTCCACGCGCGCCCCGCAGTGCGGACACACGTGATGGGCGCAACGGCTAAAGAGCAGGCGCAGGCTGTTGTTGAGCTCGGTCATGGTACCAAAGGTCGAGCGCACGCCCGGCACGCTGGGGCGCTGATGCAATGCGAGCGCCGCCGGTACGTGCAATACCTCATCCACCTGGGCGTGTTCGGCCTGCGTCAGGCGACGTCGAGTATAGGTGCTGAGCGCTTCCAAGTAGCGGCGCGAACCCTCGGCATAAAGAACCCCCAGTGCCAGCGAACTCTTGCCCGAACCCGATACGCCGGCAATACCCACCAGCTTTCCCAGCGGAATATCGATATCGATGTCTTTGAGGTTATGGACGCGCGCGCCGCGTACCTCGATAGCCTGCGGGCTCATCTTCTGTTCCGTCACCTTTATCACCCTACTCATGCCATAAAACTCGATCGCGAACGTACGCGCCCAGCATGGGCACGGCAAACCGGACGAGGCCGTATCCGGCAGCCTCGATGACGCGCTCGCGAATCAAGCTTGCGCGATATTTACTCGCCCAGCTTTGGGTACGATCGCAACGCTCAATGATATCCGCCATGCGCGTCGGCTTGCCCTCGTCAGCCGCCATGGCTTCAATAAAGAGGCGCTGTGGGCTGCGCAATCCGTAATACAGGGGCGCGTCGACCGCTTCATAGAACTCGGAGATGGCATCCGCATGGCCATCCTCGACATCGCGCTCTTCAATGACCTGCGAGTCACGCCGAATGGCAGACCGCCACATGTAATATCCCACCAGCTGAACCATATAGGGATGCCCCATGCTCTTGTGTGCCGCAAGATCAGCCGTCCCCGCGTCAACGTAAAGACCAGCGTTTTTGACCGTCTGGATATATGAATCGCGCACCTTGGGCAAAGAAATCGCCCCCAGCGTACGCTGCTGGGCACGCCGCAAAAACGTCACGCTCGGCTCTTCGAGCAGATCGTCAACCATACTGGGTAAGCCGGCAAACACCAGCGCAAGACCGTGCTGGTCGCTATCGGACAAGCCCGTGGCATCCTGGTCTCCGAGCACCTGCTGATAGAGAACGGCAAGGGCCGCCAGCTCCTCGATAGACGCCGATTGTGCCTCGTCAATCGCAAACAGCATGCCTTTGCCTGGATCGAGCTTCTTAAGGCGCTCGTTGACCAGCCCGCGCAGCGTTTCACCCTTTGCACGCGCCGCCTCGACCGACATGCGCCCGAATGATGGACCGAGTTCCATTGACGTCGCAACGGGTTTATTCGAGCGAAGTGCATCGGCCAAGCGGTCGCATAAGCCAAGCGAAGCGGAATCGGAGACAACCGCCCATCCGCGCTCATTGGCTAGACGTTGCAGCTCCCGCAGGAGAACCGTCTTGCCGCAACCGCGGTTTCCCGTAATGAGCATGAGCCTGCCCGGCGCTCCGGCGCCGTTATCGAGCCCTTCCTCGAAATCTTCGATGACCGACTCGCGACCGATGAGTATCGGAGGCCGCTTGCCAGCCGTGGGCTTGAAGGGATTTGGATTCATGTCGGCCTCCTCGGATTGGCAACCCTGGTAATAGTTATACCAACTTGTACCGAGTTATACCAATAGCATGTGACAAAGGAACTGTCCCTTTGTCACATGTGGCCGAAAAACTCGGCGTCTGCTGCTCGCCAGGGGCAGAAGGTGGCGGGATCGATCTTTACGTGCGCCGCGGCGGGCACGTCGTACCATTTGACCGTGTAACCGTCGCCGTGAGAGCAAAAGACCGAGTCGGGCGTGTTGGGCAGATCGGCCTCGGGCTCATAGGCGGCCGTCTCGATTACGCGCTCGGCATCATGGCAAGCCGCATAGCCGGCGAACTCCAGGTACAGATGACCGCGACCGCTCGTGTAGGCAGCCACCTCCAGCGCATAATCCTGCACTTCGGATGCCGGCACGCGACCCGCAAGCTTCGCCCGGTCGCCTGTTATCGTCGGCGGCTCGTACTCGGCACCCATACGCGTGGCATCCGAGAGCGCCCGGCCCACGCACTCCCCCGGCACCTCGAGCTCAAAGCGATACCACGGCTCCAACAGTACCGCTGCGCCGACCTCACGCGCCTGCATCAAACCCCGGCGCATCGCGCGCTACGTGGCCTGGCGAAAATCGCCGCCCTCGGTGTGTTTGGCATGCGCACGGCCGCCCGTGAGCGTAATGCACACATCGGTGATGGGCGGGCCGGTCAGCGCGCCCAGGTGATCGCGCTCCATGGCGTTGGTGAGTGCCAAACGCTGCCAGTTAAGATCGAGTTCGTCGGTCGAGGTCACGGTGCCAAACTGCACGCCCGAACCCGCTGGCAACGGCTCCAGGCGCAGATGTACCTCGGCATAGTGGCGCAGCGGCTCAAAGTGGCCCACGCCCTCGACCGGCTGCGAAATAGTCTCCTTATAGAGAATGCCGCCAGACTCAAACTCAACCGAAAGGCCAAAGCGATCGGCCAACACCCGCTGCACGACCTCGAGTTGCACGGCGCCCATCAGCTGCAAATGAATCTGCTCAAGATGAGTGTTCCAGCTTACGCCGAGCATGGGATCTTCGTCCGCCAACTCTGTCAGTGCTTTGAACACCGCGTGGACATCGTGTTCGCCCGGAAGCACCGTATAGGTGAGGACCGGAGCGATGACAGACGCATCGCCCACGGGCTCCGCGCCCAAGGCATCCCCTGGGCGAACGTGCGCAAGGCCCGTCACGGCACAAATACCGCCAGCAGCAACTTCTTGGGCAAGCTCATACTTCTCGCCGTTATAGATGCGCACCTGGTCGACCTTCTGCTCCCATGCCTCGGCACCGGAACGTCCGTCAATCATCTGCTTGGCATGCAGCGTGCCGCCGGTCACTTTAACCCAAGCCAAGCGCTCGCCACGATCCCCGCGGCTGACACGATAGACGCGCGCGGCAAACTCAGGAAGCCATGCCTGTTCACGCATCAGCGCGCATATGCCGTCCAGCAGCTCGTCCACGCCTTGGTCCTTGAGCGCCGAGCCGGCAAAACAGGGAAAGAGCTTGCGCTCGGCAACCATGCGCGACAGCGTTGCGACGGAAAGCTCACCCGCCTCAAGAAACTCCTCGAGCGCACCCTCGTCCAATGCAGCAGCGTCCTCCTGAACGGCACCACCCGTCAGCAGTTCGTTGGCATCCAGGCAACCCTCGGAAAGACGTTGCCCAAGTTGTGCCAGCAAAACATCGCGGCCGGGATTCTCCAAATCGATCTTGTTGATAAAGATGAACGTCGGGATCTCATAGCGCGCAAGCAGGCGCCACAGGGTTTCGGTATGCCCCTGCACGCCGTCGTTGGCGCCCACAACCAAAATCGCGTAGTCGAGTGCGCGCAGCGTGCGCTCCGCCTCGGCCGAAAAATCAACGTGGCCGGGCGCATCCACGAGCATGACGTGGGTATCGCCGTGGTCGAGTACAGCCTGCGACGAGAAGATCGTAATGCCACGCTCGCGCTCGATCGCGTTAGTGTCCAGATGCGAATCGCCATCGTCCACGCGGCCGCGCTTGCGAATGCGACCCGCGTTGAACAGCATGGCCTCGGCCAACGTGGTCTTGCCGGCATCGACATGCGCCAAGATTCCAACGACCGCTTGCTTCGACATGGCTCTCCTCTTATTGCAAGCCCATCGCACGCGGCAACGGGCACCCTCGTTCCACACTGGATGATACAATTTACGGGCCGGCGGGCGAAGCGGGCCCTATCCCCCGACCGAGCTCATCGCCCCGCGTTGCCGCGCGGCGATTTTCGTAGGTTCGCGCCTTGCGAAAGCCGGCACCTCCCCTTTTTGTCTGCCCTGGTTCATCTGGGACAGTAACAACGCGAGCCTCACAACAGCGAGGAGCCACCATGAAGGCATTGCTCAACGAGTTCAAGGAATTCATTAATCGCGGCAACGTGATAGACATGGCCGTCGGCGTGATTATCGGCGGCGCATTCACTACCATCGTGACCTCGCTTACCGACAACATCATCAACCCGCTTATCTCCGTGATTGCCGGCGGTAGCGCCACCGAGATCTCGGGGTTGGTGGTGCCGGGCACCAATATCGACTTTGGCGCCTTTATCGGTGCATGCATCAACTTTTTGATTGTGGCGGCGATCGTCTTTGCCATCGTCAAGGCCTTCAACAAGGCACAGGAGATTGGCGACAGGCTCGCCGGTGCCACCACCGAGGAAGCCGCACCGGCGCCCGTCTGCCCGTATTGTCTGGAAGAGGTGCACGAAGGCGCGACCAAGTGTTGTCACTGCGGAAGTGAGCTGCCCAGGGAATAGTCGCGTAGACACAGCACTATCAACCACACGGCAAGCACCCCAGGCGCCGCAATTAACTAAATTTGGCCCCGTTTGGGGCCATTTGTCGTTCGAGTGAATTGTTGCCGTGAGGCCCGGCTTTTACGCCTCGCGCAGCCAATCGAACGCGACGCGCGGCGTACCGTCCGACACATATACGATACCGGCGCGCTTAAACCCGGCCTTGGCAATGGCTCCCTGCATGGGCAGGTTGTCCTGATGCGTGTCGATACGCAGGTGATCGGCACGCTCTTTGGCAAAGGCAAACATCGCAGCCGCGATACCGTGTACGGCGCCATCGGACGCCACACGGTGCAGCACGGCGTACGGAGTGTCACTGCGCCATTGACCATCCTCAATTACGTCATAGCACCCGTCCGGGCCCGGTAAAAAGGCAAACGTCGCTACCACGCGACCGTCGACTTCGCACACATAGCTGCCACCGGCGGCGATATCGGCAGCCAGCTGCTCGGCAGAAGGCGTGCCCTCGGGCCATTGCGTGGCGTTGCCATGCGCGCGCATAAAGGCGCGGGCAGCGTCGTAGATAGCCATGACGGCGGGAATGTCGGTATCGAGGGTTTTTCTGATCATCACGCGGCGGCCTCACGTTTATTGGTATCACTTTGATTGAGCAATGATACCAGCGTTTGAAGAGGGGCGCGAAGCAGATGGGAAGCAAAAAGCGAGCCGCCTGGTCAAAGGCCAAAAGCGAGTTTTTGGGCGCTGCCACCGGCGGCGATATGAGCGACCTGTTTGCGCGCGAGGACGAGCGTCGCGACGCCTTGGACGCCGAGCGCGATGAGGCTTGGCGCTACAAATCGTGTGAGCGCAAAAACCGTTACGACACGCGCGCCGAGGCCGAGGCAGTTATGGCTGACTGCGAAAACCGCGGACGCCGCGGGCTGGCCTGCTACAGATGCGAATACTGCGGTGGCTGGCACCTGACATCGCACCCTTGGAAATAGGCCCCGCATCGGCACGGCACTGACGGAGCGCCAACCATCGCACGCAAGCTACGGGCGCGGCGGCACCAAAACATCGTAGCGAACGGCCTTGCCCGCAAGTTGATAGCTCGGCTTAACGCCGGCAAGCAGCGGGCCCTTTACCGGCCGCTTGATAACGACCTTGCGCGGATGCACAGCAAGCGCCGCCTCGACCAGCGTCTCCTCATCGGCACACGGCTGTTCCAGATGATGCAAGAGCTGGAACTTCTTTTTCACCGCCGCGCTCTTGGTGCGCTCGGGAAACATGGGATCCAGATACACCACGTCGGGAGCTGCAAGCTCGTCCCGCTCGATCAGCCCAGCCGTATGGCGAAGGCCGGCAATGCTGTCCTCGCCCGCATGTAAGCGCATGCGCGCCACGGCTGTCGCAAGCGCCGGATCATCTACCGCGCGATCCAAGGCATCCTTGAGGAGCGCCGCGATCACGCAATCCTGCTCATACAGATCGACGGTAAAGCCCGCGGCCGCCAGCAGCAGCGAATCCTCGCCAAAGCCTGCCGTAGCGTCAATCGCCCATGGTCGCTCGATGCCCTTTGTGCGCGCAGCCTTCACCAACAGCTCTTGCTGCAGACGGCCCTGCTTGAGTCGCGGCAGCATGCGGCCAAAATCGGCACGCAGCTCCATCGTGCCGTCGGTGAGCGTGAGGCCCTCGGGCTTCCCGGTCAGCTCAAGCCCCGCGGCCCGAGCAACAGAAAAGGGATCGACGACGCCCATGGGTACTCCTTAGCAAGCAAAACGAATACGTGGGCGCCGTTCATGACGACACCCAACCGTCCGCTATTGTCCCACATGCGACATGGCCCACAGCATCCCAATGCAAAGCACCGCCATCAATCCCGTGCACACGGCAGCGATCACGGAATCACTCATGCGCCTTCCCAACGACCGCGGCTCACGCACTTGCCCTGCTCCGTACATCATGGCTTCTCCTTCGGTCCAGCTCTTACCATGGCCCCATCATCGCAGCGCCGCGCATACGCTGCCATCGATTTGACTTACGCCCAGCTTTCTTTTTTGAAAGGTTGGACCGTGCGGGCAAGAGACGCTTTCAAACGCATGCATCGCCGCGTTGAACTACAATGTGCTTCACCATATGTGCAGTACATTGGGTGCGCCAAGTTGGCGTACTCGTATCGAAAGGACCAGCCATGAGCTTCACTCGCAAGACTCTCAAAATCCTTGCTCTCATCTACTTTGTTTTGGGCATCGCCAGCCTCGTCACCGCCGGCGTCGGTATCGCCACGGGCGGTCTCGATTCCACGTACGGTTCGTACGCCACGCTCGCAGCGGTCGTGCTTATCGCCAAGGGTCTCGTCGACCTTGCCGCAGGCGTCGCCGGTATCAAGGGCGCCAACAAGCCTTCGCAGGTGGACGGCGCGTTTAAGCTCGGTATTGTTGCCGCGGTCGCCACGCTTGCCCAAGCGGTGCTCACGCTTCCCGCGTTTGGCGGCGACGCCATCAACTTTGGCGCCTTTGTCATCGTGGTGTACGACCTGTTCTTTGTTCAGCAGGCACACGCCGTTAAGGCCGAGAACAAGGACCGCCTATAAGCGCTCGCTTCTCATAACCTCTGCAGCCAAGCAACTAAAAAGGGCCGATCGCGCATCTCCGCGGTCGGCCCTTTACGTTTGCCTAGATAAAACCCACCAAAATAAACCTGTCCTTTTTTGGCTGGTTGTTAGCTGTGGCGGTACTCGGCGATGATGAAGTCGATATCGGTTTGGAGCGTGTCCAGGTTTGCCAGGCGCTCTTTGTCGGCAGGGCGCGTGCGATAGTAGTACGGCGTCATCTGGAACACCGCCTCGATATCGGCCTGGGTCTGAAGCGTAATATTCGCGGACACCCGCTGCGTTCCAACCAGCTTGAGCTCCGTTGTTTGTGGCAGCTTCTCATCGTTAAGGTACGGCGTGTCGTAGAGTACCTCCTTGAGCCCAAAGAGGTGACGAGCACCCGGCACCACGGTGTAGAGCGAACCCTCCGGCGCCAGCACGCGGGCAAACTCGCGCTCGTTAAAGGGGGCAAAGAGCTCGGTCACCATATCGAAGGCGCCATCGGCCACGGGGATGTCCTTCATGTTGGCCACGAAGTAGGTCGCATCGCCGCGCTTGGCGGCCAGGCGCACCATCTCCTTGCCCAGGTCAAAACCGTAAGCATCTACGCCCGGCACCGCGCCCATGGCACTGGTGTAATAGCCCTCGCCACAGCAAATATCGAGCAGCGTCATGGGGCCGTTCGCAGACGTGGCGCGCCCAGACACCTGCTTGCGCACCAGCTCGACCATCGCATCGCGCAACGGCGCGTAGTATCCACGGTTCAAAAAGTCACGACGGCTGCGCGCCTGCGACTTGGGATCGCCCATGGAGTCGCCGCTCTTGGACGAGCGCAGTAGATATAGATAACCCTCGCGCGCACGGTCAAACCGGTGTCCGCCCGCGCATGCGGCCCCACGCTCATCGTCCACCAACGGTTCATGGCAAACGGGACACAACAACATGGCAACTCCTTAGCGCGAACAACACAACGCCCACCATTGTCGCACGCCTTCCCCGCCTAGTCATTGAGGACGTTCTTGAATGACTAGTCGTTTTAGAACGTCCCCCATGACTAGTCGATTAGGAGTATCATCGTCTGCGCAAATGAGCACGAAAAAGCATGTTAGAGATTGAGAGCGTATGGCTGATACCGTATCTAAGCACATTGACATGACCACCGGCTCGCTGTGGCGCAATATCCCCCTGTTCGCCTTCCCCGTGGCCGCCACGAGCATCTTGGAGCAGCTGTCGAACCTCATCGCCACGGTCATCATCGGTAATTTCTCGGGCGACCAGGGAACCCTCGCCATGGCGGCGGTCGGCTCCAATGTTCCGCTTACCAGTCTTATGCTCAACCTGTTTATTGGCATGTCGCTTGGCTCCAACGTGGTCATCGCCAACGCTATCGGCCGCAACGATCAGAACATGGTCAAACGCGCCGTCCATACCTCGATTTTAATGGCGCTCGTGGGCTTTGTCGTCATCGCCCTGGGCGAGATCTTTGCCGAGCCCATGCTCGCCGCGCTCAACGTTCCTGCCGAAACCATGCCGCTCGCTTCGCTCTACCTGCGCGTCTTTTTGCTGAGCATGCCCTCGATTTTGCTCTACAACTTTGAGGCCGCGATCTTCCGCTCCGTCGGCATCACCCGCATGCCGCTGCAGGCGCTTGCCGTGTCCACCGTCCTCAACATTGGCCTGGACCTCATCTTTGTCCCCGTACTCCACTGGGGCGTCGCGGGCGTCGCCATCGCCACCGCCATCGCCTACACCGTCAGCGCCGCTACGCTCTTTATTCGCCTGCTCAAGACCGACTCCGTCGTCCGCGTCACCCCGCGCGACCTGGCTATCGACCCCGTCGCCCTCAAGCGCATCGTTAAGATCGGCCTGCCCGCCGGCATCCAAAGCGCTGTCTTTGCCGTCGCCAACATCATCATCCAGTCCGCCATCAACAGCTTGGGCACCGAGGTCATGGCGGCATCGAGCGCCGCCATGAGCCTGGAGTACGTGTGCTACAACCTGCTCAACAGTTTTAGTCAGGCTTGCACCACCTTTGTGGGACAAAACCACGGTGCCCGCCAGATCGACCGTTGCACCAAGACGCTCAAGGTCTGCCTAGTCGAAGGCGGTATCGTCGCGCTCACCACAATTATCGTTATTGTTGGCCTGGGGCGCGAGATCTTGTCGCTGTTCAACAGCGATCCCAACATCGTCTCGATCGGCTATATCCGCGTGTGCTCGATCTTCCCGGCGTACGCCTTTAGCATGTTCTACGAAAACATGTCAGGCTACCTGCGCGGCTTTGGTATCTCGCTAGCGCCCGCCCTCATCACCATGATCTGCGTCTGCGGCATCCGCTTCTATTGGGTGTTCTGCGTGTTCCCGCACTTCCGCACCTTTGCGAACATCATGATGGTCTACCCCATCAGCCTGGGCACCACGGCGTTCTTTATGGTTGTGGCGGTGCTACTTTGCCACCCGGCACGCACCTATCGCGCCACCCAAGCCAAAGCGACAGCCCGCTAAACACCGCACCCAACGCTACGCCAGTCATTAATTGACAATATGCGAGCTCATATAGTCGATAAAGCGCCTCGTGGCGATGGGCATGGTGTCCCAGCTGCGCCAGGCGGCCACCACGTCGCGCGAGGGGGCATGCACGATGGGACGCACGCGAATATCGGCTCGCATTCCCTCCACAGTACGGCGATATAGCATACTCACGCCTAGGCCCTCCTCCACCATCGCCATGATGGTGTAGTCATCGGTGACCTCGCTCGTCACATGCGGCGACAGGCCATGCGCCGCGAATGCATCGAGCACCAGGCTCTGTTCGCCCTCATCCAGAAGCACAAACGGCTCGGAAGCCAGGTCGGCGAGCGTCACCTTTTCCTTTGCCGCCAGCGGATGCGCGACAGGCAACAGTGCCACCAACTCGTCGTGATAGACCACACGCTTCTCGAGCCCAGCGGTAAATCCGCGTGCCGTAAAGCAAAAATCCACTACGCCGTCGTGCACCCATTGGGCGTTGCGCGTGTAATCGCCCTGCTTGAGGGTAAAGCGTACGCCCGGGTGCAGCGCCCCAAAGTCGCGGATCACGCGCGGTAACACGGTTCGACTCACGTTGGTAAACGTCGCGATGCGAATATCGGTCGACGAAAGCCCCAGCAGCTCCTGGCGCTTGCCCTCGAGCTCGGCCTCGGCAGTCACAATCTGGCGCAGGTACGGCAGATATTGTTTACCGTCGCGCGTAAGCGAAACGCCCTGCTTACCGCGCTCGATAAGCGTGGTACCCAGCTCGCGCTCGAGCGCTTTGACGGCCTGGCTCACCGCACTTTGCGTATAGCCCAGCTCGTCCGCCGCGCCCTTAAGACTGCCGCGATCGACCACCATACAAACAATCTGATACCGCGATGCCATCGCGCCTCCACATCAATGCAGCCGTAAAACGTTTTGCCAGTACTTTTCCTAATGACATTAGCATTTCTTAATCATACTGAAGATACATTCGCTTTACTGCATCAAAATCTGGGAGCAGAATCCTTTTTACGAAACCGTTCTGTAACAAAAGGAGTCCCATGGATCGCAAAAAAGCAATCGCGCTCTCATTTTCCGTTCCCGTCGCATGGGGCTTTTCGTATCCCCTCATGAAGATCGGCATGGACAGCATGAACGCCACGAGCATCGTCGCGCTACGCTGCATCATCGCCTTTGTGGCCTGCCTGTTGCTCTTCCACAAGCGCGCGTTCCGCATCAACCGCGACCTTATGGTCCGTGCCGCCATCATCGGCGCCATCATGGCAACCGAGCTCACCTGCATGTGCCTGGGCTCCAGCCTCACCTCTGCCTCCACTGCCGGCTTTTTGCAGAGCCTGACGGTCGTGATCGTGCCGTTTGCCAACGCCGCCCTGCTGCGTCGCGCCCCCGAGCGCAAAGTGCTCGTCGGCACCGCCATCGTCACCTGCGGCATGCTGCTGCTCTCGGGCGCCGACTTTACCAGCCTGAACCCGGGCGCGATCATCATGCTGCTCTCCGCCTTTGTCTACGCCGGACACATCATTGTGGCGAAGCGCTTTGTCGAAGATGTCGACCCGCTGGCTCTGGGCGTTTGGCAGCTGGGCTTTGGCGGCTTGTTCTCGGGCATCGCCGCATTCACCTTTGGCGGCTTCACGCTTCCCGGCACGCCGGGCGAGGTCGTAGTCGTCGTCGCGCTCGCACTCATCTGCTCTGCCTACGGCTTTATCACCCAGACGCTCGTGCAGCCCCACGTGCCTGCCGAGACCACCGGCTTTGCCTTCTCGCTCGAGCCGGTCTGCTCCGCCGTCTTTTCGTTCTTCCTAGTCGGTGAGGTCCTGAGCCCCATCGCCTTCTTTGGCGCCGCCCTCATCCTCACCGGCGTCATGGCGGCAACCGTCGAGCTTCCGCGCCTCCGCGCACATGGACAGGCTCGCATGGCAGGAGCGCCCGGGCACGTCTCGTAGACCCCACTCTTCATACAGCCGCGGCATAAAGGCAACCGGTGCGCCTTTACAATAGATGCCAACAGAGCATCTGACGTAAAGGAGCCCCATGGACACCGCAACTCGCGACCGCAACATAGCAACTTGGTTGGGCGATGCGCCGCAGCCGGTACGTGACACTACGAACCAGCTGCTCGAGCGCATCGCCCTTTTGCGTGCCGAGCAGACTATCTACCCGGCACAAGACGACATCCTCAATGCCCTCGCCTACACGCCGGCCGACCAGGTCAAGGTTGTCATCTTGGGTCAAGACCCCTATCACGGACCCAACCAGGCTATGGGGCTGTCGTTCTCGGTCCCCGCGACGCAAACCAAGTTGCCGCCGAGCCTGCGCAACATCTACAAGGAACTCAATGCCGATCTGGGCTACCCCATTCCCGCCACGGGAGACCTAACCCCATGGGCACAGCAGGGCGTCCTGCTCCTCAACACCACGCTCACCGTGCGCGAGCATGCCGCCAACTCGCACGCCAAACTGGGCTGGAGCACGCTCACCGACTACGTTATCGAACGCTGCTGCCAGCTGTCCCAACCGGTAGTCTTTTTGGCATGGGGCCGCTTTGCCCAGCAGATGGTCGAAGGTAAGCTCGTCGCAACCGGTACGGGCAAGGCAACCGACAAGTTCTGTCTGGCCTCCACACACCCCTCGCCGCTTTCGGCCAACCGTGCCACGGCAGAACTCCCAGCTTTTATGGGGTCGCGCCCCTTCTCCGCTGCCAATCGACTACTCGAACAGCACGGCTCGACCCCCGTCAACTGGACTTGCCTCGGCTAAAATCGATACATCAAAAACGCGCCCGACGGCAATCTTGCCATCGGGCGCGTTTTCTACTCGGGCCGGATAAATTGTGTGCGGCGAGGCTCGCCACCGTCAATGAGCAGGCTCTGTCCGGTCATAAACCGGTTGGTCACGCCCACAAAGTAGATCCACTCGGCGATCTCTTGGGCGGTGGCCCAACGTTTAAGCGGCGTGAGCTCCATAATCTGATTCCACAGGTGCTCGTCTTCCATCACGCAACGGTTGAGCGGCGTGATAACGCCGCCCGGGTCCACACTGTTGGCGATGGCCTGCGGTGCCAAGCGGTTTGCAAGGTTCTTGGTGTAGGCGATAACGCCGCCCTTGCTGGCGGCATAGGCGGGAAACTCCGACCCCGTATGCCCACTCGCCGACCCCACATTGACCACGGATTTGATAGCGGGCGCCGGCTTGGCGGCGAGCCCCTCCCCCACAAAAGCGTAGCGCTCGGTCACGTTGATGGTGCCACACAGGTTGGCGGCGATATCGTCGGCCGAATCCTGCGTACCGGCAACGTTCACGATCACTTGGGGTTCAAGGTCGCCTGGAAACGAGCCCGGCTCGCGGACATCAACAATCAGATGGCGGTAGCGCTCGTGTTCGATCGCCGCCGGCAGCAGATCAAAGCCCACGACCTCGTGGCCCTCGTCCAAAAAGCGCTGCACGCATGCGGCTCCGATACCGCCCGAAGCACCCGTGATCAAAACCCGCATACTTGCTCCTTAAGCGGTTGCGTGGCGCTCGAGGTACTCGGAGCCCACATTCTCGCGCTCCCAGCCGCGCACGACCTTGTAGCCCACGGGGCTCAGGAAGACCTCGCACAGCAGCTCGGCAACAGCGCCGGTCAGCGAGCACATAAGGACCTGCACCCAGGTCCAACCAAAGAACGTGTGGCTCACCACGATGGCAAAGACCAGATTGTCGATAAACTGGCCAACACCCGTGGACACATAGGAGCGGAAGGCGAAGCTCGCAAAGTTATTCTTTTTGAGCATACGTCCGAGCGACTGGTGGAGCGTGGAGTTAACCACGGCAGAAACGAGCATTGCCAGCGAAGAGCCCAGCACCACGTACCAGGTGCCACCGATGGTAGCGTTAAGGGCAGTGTTGACCTCGATCATACCCGTGTCGTAGTAAGCGCCCCACATGCCGGGCGTGAGCGAGCATGCCCAAAAGCACAGGCTCACGGCAAGGTTGACCAGCAGCGCGAGGATAGAGATTTTAATGGATGCCTTGGCACCAAAGCGCTTGCAGATCATGTCCTGGCACAAAAACGAAACCCAGCTCACCACAAAGCCGCAATCGAGTGCCAGATACGGCAGGCTGATGAGCTCTTTGTTGGCCAGCAGGTTCATCATGATGACGCTCACGAAAAACAGCGAAACCGTTGCCGCGGGAATGCTCCGCAACAGGACCTTGTAGTCCTCCATGACCTTCTTGATCATTATGTACTCCTTTGGTTTTAGGTTTAACGAGCAGGATATCGGACCCGAACTGCTCGGACGCCC
>CAUBWQ010000005.1 GCA_958439775.1 uncultured Collinsella sp.
CCGCTCGACTTTAACAAGCTCAAAAACATACTCGCCCGCATCAAGAAAAACGGATCCGTTTCGCTATAGTTTGTGCTCAACCACCACGCACGACCAGAAAGGAAGCCAACGATGTTTAGGCCCTTACGTCGAAAGAAACGCGCCATCACCGACGAGGAAGCGCGCGAACTGCTCGCTACCTGCAAGCGCGGCGTCTTTGCCGTCAACGGCGACGACGGCTACCCGTACGCCATTCCCGTCAACTACTTCTTTGACACCGAGCACGACAAGATTTATTTCCATGGCGCCAAAGCTGGCCACAAGGTCGACGCGCTCAAGCGCGATGACAAGGTCTGCTTTACCGTTTACGGCAACGAGTGGTACCAGGACGGTGACTGGGCTCCCTACGTTATGAGTACCGTGGTCTTTGGCCGCTGTCGCCTGGCGAATGACACCCCCGCGTTTATCGAAGACAAAGTCCGCCAGCTCGCCCTTAAGTACTACCCTTCCGCCGAGGAAGTCGAAGAGGAAATCGCCAAGGACATTAAGGGCGTCCAGCTCTACGAGATTACGATTGAGCATCTTTGCGGCAAGCAGATTCAAGAAAAGTAAGCCCCCTCAGCAGACCTCATCAATAACAATATGGCCTGGTTCCAACCCACCTTGGAACCAGGCCATATGCTTATAGAGCGTCAGCGGCTATGTGCGCTAACGCCTCAACGAGCTCCTGCGAGCTCACGGGTTTACTCAGGTGCGCGTTCATGCCCGCCTCGCGCGAAAGCCTGCGGTCGTCGGCAAAGGCGTTGGCGCTCACGGCGATAATCGGCGTGGTCGCGGCATCCTCGCGATCGAGTGCTCGAATCCGACGCGTAGCCTCAAGGCCATCGATGCCAGGCATCATGATGTCCATCAACACCACGTCGTACTCGTGCGGTGCGCTCGTGGCAAACGCCTCAACGGCAGACTCGCCATCCTTAGCATGCGTCACGATGGCACCGGCACGGCTGAGCGTAAACTGCGCGATCTCGGCATTCAGATCGTTATCCTCTACGAGCAAAACGCGCAAGCCCTGGAGCGCATCGCCGTCTCCCGCATCCGCGGGAACTGCCTGAGGAATCTCGGAGCGGTCGCACTTCTCGAACGGCAGGCGAATGGTAAACGTCGTCCCCTGCCCCAAGACCCTCGTAAAGCTCATGGTTCCGCCCATAAGCTCGACCAGCTGTTTTGCGATAGGCGCGCCCAGGCCAGTTCCCGACGAAGCGCCTTCCACCTGCTGCTCCTCGCGGCAAAACGGCTCGTAGAGGTGCTTTTGGAACTCCTCGCTCATGCCAATACCGTTGTCGGCGATCGTGTATTCATAGACGGGGACGCCATCCGCTGGCTCCACCTCGCGGCACACCAGGCGGACATAGCCGCCCTGGCGGTTGTACTTGACGGCATTGCCGGCAATATTGAGCAACAAGCGCTTGAGGTGCGTCACGCTCACCCGCGCATAGGGATGATTAAGCGTCTGCTGGTCGGAGATAATTGTCACCAGACGCTCCTCGGCCTGGCGCTCCAGAATATCGCGCACTTCACAGTTGAGGGCCACCAAATTTATGGGCACGAGGTTCAGGTCGACCTGCCCGCTCTCCAGGCGACTCATATCGAGCGCCTCGTTGGCAAGGTCGAGCAGCAGTCCCGATGCCGTCCAGATTTTTGAGCGGCACTCAGTCTGCTTTTGCAGATCGTCCGCATTGGCATCGCCAACCTCGACCATGCCGCGAATGCCGTTGATGGGCGTGCGCAGATCGTGGCTCATGCGACGCAGAAACTCCGTCTTTGCCGAGTTGGCAGACGAGGCCTCACGCGCCGCCTTTGCCAGCTTGTCGCCATAGTCGCGCTCCTGCTGCAGCAAGTCCGTCAAACGTCGACGATCAGCGCGGCGGCGCACCGTCACAACAACGGCTATAACACCGCCGTAGAGCACCAGCACGCCGGCGGCAACAGCCGCGGCGACCTCAAAGTAGCGCTGCGCCGAGGCATAGGTGTACACATAGAATTTGTGCGCTTTTCCAAATGTGCCCAAATACCACTCGCCGTCGGCGTTAACCAATCTGACCTTACCAGCCAGGCATCGATCCTTAATACCGTCGACAATAAAGACATCCGTCGCAGGCAGATCGAACACGCCCAATACGGTGGGTTCAACGGCATTGGTCGCAACGACCTTGCCGTCGCTTTCGATCACGATATTGCCGCTATCGATGGTTTCATAGCCATCAAGCAAGCTCTGCAGTTTGAGTGTATTGCTTGCAACCGCTTTCGCGCTCTGATGCCTTACCGCGACAACGATGCCCTCGCCATCCTGCCGAGTCACGCAGCCAATGTCTGCGACCGAATCATCCGCAAGCGTGATGCGGGCGGTATAGGACTTAAGCGGATGGGCTGCCACCTCCAGCACGGGTGCTTCCTTGAGATACGCAGCGAGCGACTCGTAGCCCACGCCATCCGTCGAGGACTCGGACACCAAATTGCCCGATGCGTCCGTCACGATCAGTGCGCTCACGTTGAACTGGTCGGCATATTGCTCCAGCATGGCGTTATCCACCGAACCGTCGCGCTCCATATCGCGCGCTGTCTCTCCTGCGATCTCCATAACGCGAATCAGGTTTTTGGTCGTATAGGCGCTATTGAACGCATCGTATGAAAGGCTCTGCGTCGCCACGTAATCGACAACGTCGGCAAAACGCTGCTCGGCTTGGGCCGTCGTGTAACCGTAGCTCATCATGCCGGCAACAACCGAGAGCGCTATCCCCAGCAGAGCGACAAGGAGCCATGCCCCTGTCGAACGATTGTCCCGCTCCTCTACGGCGTGGTCGGGTGCATCGATCATGACAGGCCCTCCATATTCAAAAATGGCGAAGGGTCATCAAAGTACTTTGACACCAGACGTTCCATGGTGCCATCGGCAAGCATTTCTTGGTAGGCACGGGTGAGTTTAACGTCGATGCCGCGCGTATCGTTGATATCGAAAGCGGTGCCCAAACCAACCTCTAGCAGCGGCTCATCCAAAATGCGATACGTCACACCATAGTCTTTTTCGTAGGTGAGCAGCGAGGACTCATGCGCGGCGATGGCGTCGACCAGACCTTCGACGAGCGCCGGGTTCAGGTATGAGCGGTCCGAAAAGCAGTAGAGCTCTTTGATCTGCGGAACGTTTTCATTTGTATGATTGAGCAAAATGTCCTCGGGCTTGGTGGTGGACTGGACCGCCACGACCTTATCCTCAAGATCGGCAAGCGTGTAGATATCGCTCTGGGGATCGACCGCGACCACCTGGCGGCTCGCAAGGTACGGGCCGGCCCAACGATACTCGTTTTCGCGACCCGTCATGCTAAAGCTGCCCATGACGCAATCGAGCTCGCCGCTCGCCAGCAGCTCTTGCTTCTTTTCCCAATCGATCAGCTGGTACTTTGGCTTGTAACCAATGCGGGCCAAAGCCTCGCTCAATATCTCGACATCCAGGCCAACGATATCGCCGTACTCATCGGTATACACAAACGGTGGATAGAGGTCGCTGCCAACATTGAGCGTCTTAAGGTTGTCGTCTTTGGCTTGCGAGGCGTCCAGGCCTTCTAATGCAGACGTCGAGGCTTCGTCATTACGCCCAGAACAGCCAGCTATCGCTACGACAAAGGCGCACGCTACCGCAAGCGCAACAAACAACGATATGGCAACCGAGCGACGGGGTCTTTTCATCGAGCTCCAGACGATCCTGTTTACAGACTGAAATGGTAGAAAATAATAGCAAACAAAACCACACGAGTGCCCAATGGTTACAGACGTTTTACCATGCGGGGCCTTCCAGCCGACTTGGCAGAAGGCCCCGCATGCAGTGCTCACTTACCGTGCATTAAAAACGTAGTGGTCCAGGCGGTCGCACGCTTCCTTTACGCGCGCAAGCGGCAGCGCCAGATTCACGCGAATGTGGCAGGGTCCGTGAAACGGACGGCCGTCCTGATACCCCACGCCCACGCGCGCCCCCTCGTCGAGCAACCACTGAATATCGCAGCCATGCTCGCGGCACCACTCGGTGCAGTCCAGAAACACCATGTACGTGCCCTGCGGACGTGAATAGCCCACGCCCTCAAAATGCTCGTCCACGTAATTGCAGAAGTACTCGATATTGCCGGCAAGCACCTGGTTGAGCTCGTCCACCCACTCGTAGCCCTGCGGCTGGTAGGCACCGATAAGCGCATGCATGGAAAGGACATTCATCTCGTTGTAGTGGGTCTTGTTGGACACGGCGCACACGCGGTCGCGCAGCGTCTCGTTATAGATGATGTGGTAGCTGCCGACCAGACCCGCCAGGTTGAACGTCTTGCTGGGCGCATAGAGGGCAACCGTGCGCATGCGGGCATCCTCGCTCACCGACTGCGTCGGGATATGCCTGTGTCCCGGCAGGATGATATCGGACCAAATCTCGTCCGAGATCACCACGCAATCGTGCTGGCGATAAATGTCCATGGCGCGCTCTATCTCGTCACGCTCCCATACGCGGCCGCAGGGATTGTGCGGAGAGCAGAACACCGCAGCATGAATGTGGTTTTGGGCGAGCTTGTGCTCCATGTCCTCAAAGTCCATGCGCCACACGCCCTGGTTGTCGAGTTTAAGCGGGCTGTGGACAATACGATAGCCCGCGGCTTCGATAGACTTGGTAAAGCCGATGTAGGTGGGGCTGTGGACCAGCACCGCATCGCCCGGCTGAACATACGCACGCAGCGTCGACACGACACCGCCCAGCACGCCATTTTCGTAGCCGATATGCTCAGGGCGCAGGTCCTCGACGCCATTGCGGCGACTCTGCCATTCGATGATGCGGTCGAAGTACTCGGCGCGTGGATCAAAGTAGCCAAACATAGGGTGCTGAGCGCGCTGAATGATGTGCTCCTGGACCGTGGACACCGTGGCAAAGTTCATGTCCGCCACCCACATGGGAATGCGGTCGAAGCCCTCGTCGGGTGCGTTCGGAGCCATACCGGGGATTTCACCCCAAGAGTCAACGGCGATGGAGTCCATGCCGTGGCGGTCGATAAGCGAGCTAAAGTCGTATTTCATGCTGAGCTCCCGTGCAAAGTAGGCTGTTTCGATAGGCGTTATTGTCCACCAGCGTGGGCGGTTTTGACGCGGGGTTTGGCGCTTAATTTGACGGGTGCGGACGAATGGCGGGTTAGTCTTGTGCGTCGTTGACGGCGACTACGGTTAGCTGGGTTTCGTCGACCGTAAACGATATGTCGAGTCCGACGTAAGCCAAGTGGTAAATGCGGTTTGGCTCGTGCTTGCTGCCTGCGCGGCGTGGATCCTGGCGAAGGACCTCGACCAAGCCGGGGAGCTTTGCGGGCGGGACCATATCCTGCAGCGTCTGCGGGAACTCGATGTCGAGCTCTTGCCACGGAGCATCCTCAATCCAGCCGCCCGTTGCATCCGGGTGGCAGTCCGCAAACGGAATGTAGGGCTTAATGTCGTAGATGGGCGTGCCGTCGCGCAGGTCGGCCCCCAGCACATGGATGATGGGGCCGTCGTCAGTAAGCTCCACGCGGTCGAGCTTAACGCAGGTGAGCCCGATGGGGTTAGGGCGAAACGGACTGCGCGTGGCAAACACGCCCACGCGTTCGGCTCCACCCAGGCGCGGCGGGCGCACGGTTTTCGACCATTTTGCGTTGGTGCCGGTCCTGTCCTGCGTTTTGGCATCGGCGGCTATGTCCTTAGCCGTGCCGCCGGGCGTTCCGTTTTCGAAGCGCCACAGCAGCCACAGGTGAGAGAAGGAGTCCAGACCCTCAACCGCTGCGTTGGACGCAAATTCCGGCTCAAAAACGATACGCCCCTGCAAATGGGGCGCCAAAAAGCTGTTGCGCGGAATGCCGAACTTCTGCGGCAGGTCGGTATGTATGTGTGCAATAGGTTCCATGTCGGTCATTGTACGGCATGGAGGTGTAGGGCGTTGCGCGCAATTCTTTGTCGCGGTCCCCCGTCGTGCAACCAACGGTTGCTTGGAAGGGTGCCGGCTGCCGCGTATGCTTAAGCCATCAACCAGCAGAAAGGAGCCGTTATGGCCTTTGCAGAAAAGCTCATCGCTGTCCGTCGCGCCCATCACCTTACCCAAGAGCAGCTCGCCGCCAAGCTCTTCGTCACACGCCAAGCCATCAGCCGTTGGGAGCGCGGCGAGGTCACACCGGGCATCGACATGATGAAGCTCATCGCCGCCGTAACCGGCGAGCCCCTGTCTCACCTGCTCGAAATGCCCGAGCACTATTGCCAGAGCTGCGGCATGACACTCACGCCCGACGACTGCGGCACCGATGCTGCGGGCACCGCGACCGACCATTACTGCAAGTGGTGCTACGACCACGGCAAGTACACCTACGAGACCACGATGGAGGCGATGATCGAGGACTGTGCCCCACGGCTGGCGCAAAACACCGGCATGTCGCTCGACGAAGCCGTCTCGCTCATGGGCGCCGTCCTGCCGCAACTGGAGCGCTGGCGCACCGTGCAGGAAAACGAGGAGCGCTACGGCGCCGAAGCGCAAGCGCGCTATGGCGATGAGGCTATCGATGCGGCAAACGAAACGTTACTGGACATGGATTCTCAGACATGGAACGACATGAAAGAACTTGAACGCGCTATTCTGGGTCAGCTCTCGATTGCCATGAGCGACGGCGAACCGGATGGAAGCGAGGCTCGCAAGCTTGTCGCGATTCATCGTCGCTGGATTGCTCTCAACTGGGGATGCGAGCCCCAAGACGAGGCGTACCTGGGCCTCGCCCACGGCTATCTTGCCGACCAGCGCTTTGTTGACTACTACGACAAGCCCTGCGGCACCGGAGCCACGGCGTTTCTGGTCCAGGCCATCGAGTCGTCGTTGACGCGCGCATAGACCGCGGCGGCTTTGGGTATTTCAATCAAAACCTCAACCGATTGGAGACCTATGGCTACTGATCATGAGCTCGCGCTGTACGTTATGACCGGCTGCCCGTATTGCATAAAAGTCAAACGATTCCTTGCCGATAACGGTGTGACCATCCCCGAGCGCAATATCTCGACCGATACCGAGGCCGAGCAGACGCTCATCGCCATCGGCGGAAAACGCCAGGTTCCCTGCTTGTTCATCGACGGCAAACCACTCTACGAATCGAGCGACATCATCGCATGGGTACAGGAGAACCTGCTCTAGTGCAACACAGCCATTGGGTGTTCCTATAGTTTTGTCAACCGTCGGGGCTACTCCCGGTAGGGCACCCTGTCGCGCATCACGGCGCAAATCGCCCTGAGCCGCTTCCTCGCGACGGCCTTGAGCGCCCGCCCGTGCCCCATGCCCCGCGCCCTGCAGGCCCGGTAGTACTCGCCGTAGCGCCCCGATGACCTCACCAGGCTGTTGCACGAGAAGATCAGCAGGGACTTGAGCCTCGCGTCGCCGCGCCTGGACGCCCTGACCGACCTCACCGACGTGCCGGAGCTCCTCACCCTCGGGGCTATGCCGCAGTACGAGGCCAGGTGGTCGTGGTCCGGGAACCTCCCGATGTCGACCGACACCGCGAGCTGCGCCGCGGTCCTCGGGCCGATGCCGGGCACGGTGAGCAGGCACGCGTAGGTCTCGTCGCCCTCGAGCAGCGCCGCCGTCTCGGCCTCGAGGGCCCCGGCCTCGTCGAGGGCCTCCGATATCCGGGCGGCCAGGAACCTGACCTGCCTGTTCTCGGCCTCGACGAGCGCCGGCGGGGGCGCGGTGGAGGCGGCCGCGGCCTCCCCGGCGGCCTCGGCCCGCGGGCCCTCGGCCCCGGAGCGGGCGATCCCCCACGCCCCGCCGAACCCGGCGAGCAGCTCCAGCCACCGCCGGTCCGACAGGTCGACCGCGGCCTCGAGGGCCGGGCAGGACTCGAGCAGCACCGCGCGCAGGCGGTTCTTGTCCCTGGTCGCGCAGGCGACGACGTGGTCGCGCTGCGACGAGAGGGCGCGGGCGGCCTCGAGGGCCTCGCCGCGGCCCGGGACCCCCGACAGGGAGCCCGGCACGCCCAGGGCGGTCCGCGCGATCACCTCGGCGTCGCGCTCGTCGGTCTTGGCCTCGCCGGCGAACAGGCCCGCGGCGCGGCTGGCGGCGAGCCCTGGCAGGTAGGCGACCCCGAGCCCCGCGGCGCGGGCCCGCCTCACGGCGAGGGACCCTATGTTGCGGAACTGGTCGACGACGACGAGCGTGCCGGCGGGCGCGGAGGCGAACAGCGCGTCGAGCTCGGCCTCCCTGTTGCGGACGGGGGCGCTGGCCAGCACCTCCCCGTCGCGGTCGATCAGGCAGGCCCAGTGCGACGACTTGCCGACGTCGAGGCCGAGCACGGCAGCGGGTCTGGTGGATGGCGCTTTCACGGTGGTATCCTTCCGGTAGTCGTTCGACCGGATGGCCTCCCCCTCGGCACTCACATTACCAGCCGCGGCACCTGCCCGGCACTTTCCTATCAGCCGTCGGGGGCGGCGCGCCCCGCGCCGGCAGCACCCAACGGGCCCTCTCGGGGGCAGGGACGTTCGGCCGTGCGCGGGCGCCCGGTCGGCGGCCCGTTCTGGGCGCGCCTCAATCGTAGCCCGAGAAGGGCCCGGGCTGACAATTTCGACTGTAATGGACGTTCTTAAATGACTAGTCGTTAAAGAACGTCCCCAACGACCAACTAGCCGTGGAAGCGAGCTATGAGTGCAAGTGGCTGCTCGCGAAAGACGCGCTCGACGGCGGCGCGATATTCGTCGACCTTTTTAGTCTTGCGTACGAGCTTGTGAACGGTAGCGGGGTCGGCGAAAGCGCACTTGGCGTAGAACCACCACTCCTTCATACGAAAGACCGCGTTACCGCCAATCTCTTCTGCATAAGCCGCAAACAGCGTGTCGTGGAAGCGCTGCAGCTCAGCAGCCGTGGCAGCAGGGCCGCCGTTGACCATACGAGCCAGAGCGGGGTTCGCGAGCAGGCCGCGTCCCAGCATTACATGGCGCGTGCCGGGATAGGCCTCCACCAGCGCGTCCATATCCTCAAGATCGAAAATGTCGCCGTTATAGGCCACGGGGAACGGCGCACGCTCCAGCGTCTCGCCGTAAAACTCCTTGCGCGGCGATCCCGTATAGCGGTCCTTTTGCACACGCGGGTGCACGATCAGCTCTGCCAACGGCATGCGGCAATACAAATCGAGCACGCGCTCGTATTCGTCGTCACCCTCCAGCCCCAGCCTGGTCTTTACCGACACCGGCAACGGCGATCGCTCGCACACATCGCTTAAGAACGCCTCGAGCTCGTCGAGATTGCGCAAGAAACCCGAGCCCTTGCCCTTGGCGACAACCGTTCCCGAAGGGCAACCCAGGTTGAGATTGACCTCGCGATAGCCCATGTCGGCGAGCACCTGTACCGCCCACACAAACTCGTCCGCATTCTTGGACATAAGCTGGGGGACGACATTGAGTCCCTGGTTATTGACAGGATCGACCTCTTTAAACGCCTTGCCCCCAAAGCGGTTCCCCACCCGCGGCGGCGGCAAAAACGGCGTGTAATAGCAATCGAGCGCACCAAAGCACTCCGCATGCACGCGACGGAACACATGCCCGGTAATCCCCTCCATAGGGGCCAGCGAAAGGATCATCTACTCTTCTCTCATATCAACGGACGTGACAAAGGGACTGTCCCTTTGTCGCATTATTCGGAGCGCAGGGCTTCCACGGGGTCCTTTTTGGATGCACTGCGGGCCGGCAGCAGGCCGGCAACGACCGTCAGCAGCACCGAAATTGCAATGAGCACCAGCGCATCCTGCACGGGCAGACTCATTAGGTTGGGGACCTGTTTGGCCGCAAGCGCCCAAGCATTGACCGGGAAGCTCACGAGCACCACGACGACAATGGCAAAGACGCCGGCGATAAGGCCCTCGATAAAGGTCTCGGCGTTGAACACGTTGGCCACGTTGCGCTTTGACGCGCCAATCGCGCGTAGGATGCCGATTTCCTTCTTGCGCTCCAGTACGCTGATGTAGGTGATGATGCCGATCATGATGGAGCTCACGACCAGGCTGATGCTCACGAACGCGATGAGCACCAAGCTGATAGTATTCACGATATCAGTCACCGAGCCCATGATGATGCCCATGTAGTCGGTGTACGAGATTGCCCGCTCGTCGCGGCCGGCGGCTTTGACCTGCTTGTTGTACGCATCGATGTGATCAAGCACGCGCTCCTTGGCCTCAAAGTCGCGCGGGAAAATCTTGACCGAGATGGGGTCCGCCTCGTCCGCATAACCCAACGTGGTCAGATTGTTGTCGTAGGTGAGCTTCGAAGCCTTGGCATAGCTCATCATGAGCGAACTCAGGTCCTCGGCGTCCATGTTGAAATGGATGGCACGAGCAAAGGCGCTCGCATCCACGTGCATGGCGCTCGCCAGGTTGGCAAAACTCGAAGACATCTGCGTCGCCATCTGGTCCATAAGCCCCGCTGTACCCGCCTTGAGCCGGGACGATACCGTCGACGCTATCTGCTCGCTGATTACCTTCATCACCTGATCCATAGCCTGCTGCAGATACGGAGCCAGCTGCTTTTGCACATAGTCGGTCATCGCCTGTTGCAGGCGCTCGGCCAGGGCATCGCCGCCGAGCGCCTGCAATTGAGCCAGGCATTGCTGGGCTGCGGCATCATTCTCAAGATACGTCGAGAATGCGGCAGCGAGCTTTGACGCGTCCTTAAGATCTTCGGGCGACAGCGCCTTAAACTGATCAGACTGCAAAAAGCCCTCAAACAGTTGGTTGGCAAGTATTCCCACCTGCTGCATTTGCTCGGGCGTGAGCTCCAGACCGTCAAAGATGCCCGAGAAATCTGGAGCCGGTGCTTTTGCCATGATGTCGCTGAAGTCGATGTCCTTGCCAACGTCCGAGAGGTCAATGTCCAACCCGGATAAGTCGATACCAGAAAGGTCCATACCGCCGGCCGCACCCGAAAGTGCAGACGCATCAAACGAGAACGCGCTCTTGAGCGCCGCCTCGTCCACGCTGAACATGCTGCTCAGATCCACGCCTTGTTTGGCCTCGCCTTGCAGTTCGTCGAAGGTTTTGCCCGTAAAGACATCCGTCTCGGGGTGGGCGAGTTGCTCCTGCACAATCTGCGAATCGGCAGCGCGCTCCATAAGCTGGCGAGTCAGCGCATGCGTATAGGCAATGCCCGGGGACAACGCGCTCGCGTTGGCCGTCTCGTTGGGTCGCACCACGCCCACAATGTGCACGTCGATACCGTCGGCAACCTTGGCGGCCATAAAGTCAGTGTCACCAGACATATCGGTCCACATGCCGGTCTCTTCGTTTTTGCGATACGCATCGGCCGGCGACAGCACCTTAAACGTCGTGGACAGCGCATCGTCGTAGGTAAAGTCGGCACCGGTCTCGGGCGTTTCGACCCCACCGTCAGCCGTCATGGCGCTGTTAACCAGATTGTTAAGCTCATTGATATCCAGCGCACCGATGCTGTAGAGCGTGTAGTCGCCCACCGTGCCGCGGCTCGAAAGCACCATCACGGCTTCGTTGGCAGACGTGGGCCAATGACCGGCGACGACATCGTACTGGCCGTCGAGCAGGCTCTGGTCGTCAATCATCTCGTTAAAGACCGAGGTTCCCATGGACTCCATGCTCACCGTTGCCGCCGAGCTCGCGCCTCCGCTCATGGCCTCGGTCATGGCATTGGGCACCAGACGCACGGGCTTCTCGTCACCCTTACCCGCACGATAGACAACCGGCGTTACGCCATAGCCGTACTGAATAGCGTTGACCTCTTTATCGATGCCGTCGCCACCGGCATCGAGCCATGCCTTAAAGCTCGTCATGTCGTTGGACTTAACGCTTGCAAACATATCCTTTACGGCCGTGACCACGGGAATCTTATCGATTCCCTTAGCTTTGCCGTCGGTGCCACCGTCGGATAAATCCTCGCCGTTGGACACCTCCTCATCCGCAGCCCCATGTCCGCCCATCATGGACGACAAATCGTAATCTTGCTTGGAGATAGTGAGCGGGTAGCTCGAGAGCGTGTCCTCCTCGACCTTTTTGATGTAGCCGTTTACGCCATTGGACAGCGCCAGAATCGCCGCGATACCGATAATGCCAATCGAGCCCGCAAAGGCCGTCATGGCCGTGCGGCCCTTCTTGGTCATGAGGTTTCGGGCAGAAAGCCCCAGCGCTGTCACAAAGCTCATCGAGGTTTTGCGCGTAGGCTTGGCCTCGCGGCGCGTGGCGTCAGCGACATCAAAGGGGTCGGAATCGTCGGTGATCTTGCCGTCCGCCAGGTTAACGATGCGCGTGGCGTACTGGTACGCCAGGTCGGGATTGTGCGTGACCATGATGACCAGGCGGTCGCGCGCAACGTCCTTGAGCAAATCCATGACCTGCACGGACGTCGTTGAGTCCAAGGCCCCGGTAGGCTCGTCGGCCAGCACAATCTCGGGATCGTTGATCAGGGCGCGGGCGATGGCCACACGTTGCATCTGCCCGCCCGAAAGCTGGCTCGGGCGCTTGTTAACGTGCTCGCCCAGGCCGACTTTCTCCAACGCCTCGCGCGCACGCTGACGGCGCTCGGCGTGTCCCACGCCCGTGAGCGTAAGCGCCAGCTCCACGTTTTCCAAAATGGTCTGATGCGGAATGAGGTTATAGCTCTGGAACACAAAGCCGATGCGGTTGTTGCGATAGGCATCCCAATCGCGATCGTGAAAGTCCTTGGTCGAGATGTCATCGATCAGCAGGTCGCCCGAGTCAAAGTGGTCGAGTCCGCCGATAACGTTGAGCATCGTAGTTTTGCCCGAGCCCGAGGGACCCAGAATGGCCACGAACTCGTTATCGCGAAAAGCCAGGCTCACGTTATCGAGCGCCACCTGCGTAAACGACTGCGTGACGTACCTTTTGCAAATACCTTTGAGCTCCAGCATGGACGGCAACCTCTCCCGCGCGGGCACGTTCACCCGCTCTCCTCCGCCGTTCGTATTCGACGCGTTTGTCCTACTCTATCCCCATTTTTCACCGACACCAGTGAGGAATGTAACAAACCGCGCCAAAAAACGAACGGGACGGCGCCCAAAAGAAGAGGTCCCGAGCGGGACCTCTATATGGTGGAGATTATCTTGAAAGGCAGCGGACTACTCCGCACAGCGGCGCACGAGCTTCGCCATGCTTTACGCGTTTTCTACTGCTCGCTATTCGCAATCGCCTGGTCAATAAGCTTGTCGAGCGCTGCGCGCTGCTCAGCGGAGCTGATGGCTCCCACGATTGGATCCCCTACGATGTTGCCATTCTGATCGATGACATACGTTGTCGGGAACGAGAACAAATTTGACGTAAACTTACCGGCATCGCTATCCGACTTAAACCAGATGTTCTTATATGTCACGCCCTTCTTGCTCAGCACGTCCTTGGCATCTGCAATCTCGCCCTTGTTGCCATCGAGCGTAAAGGAATTGACGCCCACGACCTGGCCGCCCTTCTTGGCAAGCTCCTTATTCAGGTCCTCAAGGTCGCCCAACTCACCCACGCACGGCTTGCAAGTGGTGAACCAGAAGTTCATGACGGTGACCTTGTTCTTAGAGAACAGCTCGTCGCTGCTCACGTCGTTGCCATCCAGGTCCTTGCCCGTAAAGCTGGGGAACTTCGTCGCCTCGCTCGAAGCATTGGCACCAGCCGTCATGCCAGCGGGCGAAGCGTCGACGCTCTCGCCTGCGCTCGGCGTGCTTCCACAGCCAGGGAACTCCTTCTCCAAGCTCTCGAGCTTGTCCTCGATCTCCTTGATCTGCTGTGCACCGGCCTTGAGCGTCTTAAGCTCATCCGCCGTAAACTCATCCTTGGCGCCGTCGATGGTCTTGAGCAGGAAATCGCCGTAATTGCTGCCGTCCTCAATCATTGCCGATTCTTTATTTGCCGCATTGAATACCTTTTCCCACAGCGCGTTATCACTCGAAAAGATATCGTTCTCCTTCTGCATGAGTTTTGCATACAACTCGGCAGCCTCGTCGGCATTGGTCGGCTTCTGCGCAGTGAGTTCTGCGATCTTAGGATCGGAGCCCGCAGATTCGCTCGCATTGCCACCGGGCGCCGAGCACGCCACAAGACACAAGGCCAGCACCGGCACCATAAACAGGGCCGCAATCTTAGAAAGCTTCATAGTCATTCCTCCGTTTTGCCGAAGCTTGTTTACTTTTTATCGGCGGTCAAGGGGAGCTTTTCCGCCGACACATCCAGGCCATAGCGATAGCTGATGGCATCGACAGGACAGGCCCCGATGCACTTTCCGCACCGGATGCATTCGGCATGATTGGGCGCGCGGACCACATCAACGTCCATCTGACAAACCCTTGAACACTTGCCGCACGAGACGCATTTGCACGCGTCAACCTGAATCCCCAACAAGGACACCCTATTCATGAGCGCATAGAACGCGCCGAGCGGGCAAATCCATTTGCAGAAGGCCCGGTAGAACAAAACGCTCAGCACTACCACGGCAATGAGAACGGCAAGTTTCCAAGTAAAGAGCTGCCCCAGCGCAGATCGAATGCCGGCGTTGGCAATGGCCAGCGGAATGGCACCCTCGAGCACGCCCTGCGGACAGACGTACTTGCAAAAGAATGGATCCCCCATCCCCAGGTCGTTGACCACCAGCACAGGCAGCAATACCACAGCAAACAGCAGCACAACGTATTTGATATACGTAAGCATCTTGAGCTTTTTTGTCGAAAGCTTTTTGCCGGGGATCTTG
>CAUBWQ010000006.1 GCA_958439775.1 uncultured Collinsella sp.
TTGCCGTGGTTGTTGAGTAGTCATTGGGCACTTGGCACTTGGGGACGTTCCTTTTAATATGAGCAGGACATTGTCAAGAGGCAAAATCGGGCCTGGCCCCAACGATATGGGGTCAGGCCCTCTCCCTATATCAGCCCGTCCGCGGCGACCTCGGCGTGTCTTACCGACGCTCGTCTTTGCAGTTTAATATCCGCCCGCGGCGATCTCTCGCTGGGCAATCCGTTGCTACGGCTGAGGCTTCTACGTCGAACCGACAGTCTGTGCACGCGTGTGGCGCCCTGGGCGCTCGCAGAAAAGGGACCTGAGGTTCGCCTCAACGGCTTCGGATCGAACCGCTTCCGGGGTGACTGGCTTATGTGCGGGGGACCGCCCCCCTACGCCTCCTCGGCCATGAGGCCGACCGCCCATACCCAGCAGGCGAGCTCGCGCGCCGTGGCCACGTTCGCCTTGTTGCCGTGGACCCCGCGCGCGAGCAGCGACTCCCGCCTCTCGACCAGCCTCCGCACGCCCTTGGCGGCATGCCTCCGGGCGCCCCGGTCCGGGGCCTGGCCCTTGGCGAGGCCCTTCGGCCGCCCCGAGCACGTCAGGTAGTGCCACGCGGCCTCGACCAGCGTCTTCCTCAGGTGCTTGTTGCCAGCCTTGGTGATCGCGCCCCTGCGGTCGCTCTCCCCGCTGGAGTGCTCGGAGGGCGTCAGGCCGACCCACGCCGCGAACGAGCGGGCGTTCCTGAACCTCGAGAACTCGCCGGCCTCGAACACGAGGTCGGCGGCGGACGCGGTGTCTACGCCCTTGAGGCAGCGGAGGGAGTCGACCCTCTTCCTCCACCTGGGCTTGCGGGCCTCGGCCTCGACGAGCCCCTCGAGCCTCGCCTTCTCCTCCGCCGCCCGCCTGACCGCGTCGACGTAGTAGGCGAGCACGTCGTTGTCGGCCCTCTCCGCGAACCTTATCGACTCGATCCAGGACCAGTGCGCCCGGGTCCAGTTGCCCTTCCTGCGGCCGGTGGGCGTCCTCTCGTCGAAGACGAGCCCGTGCCTGAGCAGGAACTTGGAGAGCCGCTGCTTCGAGCGCGAGAGGTCGTCCCTCGCGTCCTCGAGCGCCCTGGTCAGGTCGCGGGCGGCCTCGCACTCGTCGTCGGGGACCCACACCTCGACCACGTTGCCGACCGACAGCATGCGGGCGAGGAACTCGGCGTCGTTGCGGTCGTTCTTCCTGCGCCTGTCCGCGCTGGGCTTGATCATCTTCGAGACGGCGCCGACCACGCAGTCGACCCCCAGGCCGGAAAGCCTCTTCTGCAGGTCGAAGCCCGTGACCCCGGACTCGTACACGCACCTGGCCCTGGGGTCCACGGAACGGACCCACTCCGCGACGGCGCCGGCGTCGTAGCCGAAGGTCGCGGCACGTACCTCCCCGGTCATGACGTCGAGGGAGACGGCCTTTATCGAGCGGGCGTGGACGTCGAGGCCGATGAAGGTGGTAGTATCGAGCATGGGAGCCCCTTCCATGAATGCGGCGTGGCCGCCACGGTTGGATTAGACACTCACCATTGTCGGCCTAATCCGCGGTCTTTCATGCAGCAGGGGCTCTCAATGTTTTTATGTCCTGCTCATATCGTCTCTGCCGGCACCTGGGGACACTCCTTGCGGGGCGTCCCCATTTTGTTTTCATCCCGCACGTTTTGTGAAACACGGCTAACTTTTAGACAAAGTAGTAAGACATGGGCAACTTTTGCGGTAAAGTTAGCCGTGAAAAGTATCCAAAGGCTAACTAGCAATCATCGCGAAAGGCGGCCCATGGCCCTACGTGAATCCGGAGAAGACTATCTCGAATCGATCTACGTTCTGTCGGAACGTCAGGGCGTCGTGCGCTCGATCGACGTTGCGGAGTACCTCGGTGTAACTAAGGCGAGCGTTTCCAAGGCCATGGCGACGTTGGAAAGCAACGGCTATGTCGAAATGGGCAAGCGAGATGTTCATCTGACGGAGCGTGGTCTGGAGGTCGCTCGTCAAATGTGGGAGCGTCACTGCTTTTTCGTGGGGCTGCTAGAGGATGCGGGTGTTTCGGCTGAGGTCGCGTCGCAAGAGGGCTGCCACATGGAGCACTGCCTAAGCGAGGAAAGCTTCGAGAAGTTGAGGGCGATGCTGGGACGGGAAGATGCGGCGGGCCCAACAACGGAAGCCTAACTGACTTACAGTGGCGCGGAGTTCGCGCAAAGCGCGAACCAGCGACCGGGACCAGTAGCCCCGCCAACCAAGTCCAACTCAGACAAGGAACCCCGCCAGCAAGCGATGCCCAAGAACCTTCAGCTGTGTCAATGCAGGCCGGGACCGGGCTTGGCTTTGAAAACACTCCGCAGCGCGAGGCCCGCCTTTCCGTTGCTCCGCAGGAGCAGGAAAGACGGGCCTCATGCGCGAGGACGTTTTCAAAGCCAAGCCCGACCCCGGCTGGAGGGGCCACGAGTGCTACAGGTTCTTGACACCCATCGCGCGCATGGCGTTCAGGATGGCGATGATCGCCACGCCTACGTCGCCGAACACGGCAAGCCACATGTTGGCGATGCCCAGCGCTGCCAGCACAAGGATCAGCAGCTTAACGCCCAGCGCAAAGATGATGTTCTGCCAGACAATCGCCATGGTCTTGCGCGCCACGCGGATCGCGCGGGAAATGTTGGACGGCTTGTCATCCATGAGCACAACATCGGCGGCCTCAATCGCGGCGTCGGAACCCATAGCGCCCATGGCAATGCCAACGTCTGCGCGGGTGAGTACGGGCGCATCGTTGATGCCGTCGCCGACAAAGGCGAGCTTGCCCTTGCCCGATTCGGCTGCCAGCAATGCCTCGACGCGCTCGACCTTGTCGCCCGGCAGCAGCTGCGCGTGGAACTCGTCGAGCCCTAGCTGCTTGGCCACCGCGGCAGCCACTTCCTCGCGGTCGCCCGTGAGCATGACGGTACGTTTGATGCCAGCGGTGTGCAGGTCACAGATCGTCTGTTCGGCATCGGCCTTTACGGTGTCGGCAATTACGATGTGGCCGACATACACGCCGTCCACGAGTACGTGGAGGATTGTGCCGACAACCTCGCAATCGGGCGCTTCGACTCCGGCCGCGGCGAGCATCTTTGCGTTGCCAACGACGACGTGCTTGCCGTCGATGGTTGCCGTCACGCCGTGGCCCGCGTCGTTGGCGGAGTTGCTAACGCGCTTGGGGTCGACCTCGCCCTGGTAGGCGACACGTACGGACTGCGCGATGGGGTGATCGGAGAACGACTCAGCAAGGGCTGCGACTTCGAGCAACGACTGCTCGGTATAGCCGGCCTCGGGGTGTACCGCGACCACCGAGAACGTGCCGTTGGTGAGGGTGCCCGTCTTGTCAAAGACGACGGTGTCCACGTCGGCGAGCGTCTCGAGGTAGTTAGAACCCTTGATGAGAACGCCCAGCTTGGACGCGCCGCCGATGCCGCCAAAGAAGCTGAGCGGGACGCTGATCACCAACGCGCACGGGCAGCTGACGACCAGGAAAGTCAGGCCGCGCAGGATCCAGTCGGACCAGGCGCCGGTGATTAGGCCGCCGCCGAGCGCGAGCACCGCGGCCGCGCCGGTGACGGCGGGCGTGTAGACGCGGGCAAAGCGCGTGATGAAGTTCTCGGTACGCGCCTTCTTTTCGCTGGCGTTTTCTACGAGCTCCAGGACGCGCGCGACAGTGGACTCGCCAAATGGCTTGGTGGTGCGCACGTGGATGAGCCCCGTCATGTTGATGCAGCCGCTGATGATATCGTCGCCGGACTTGGCGGGGCGGGGGACTGACTCGCCCGTGAGCGCGGCGGTGTCGAGTTGCGTCTCGCCCTCGACGATGACGCCGTCGATGGGCACGCGCTCACCGGGCTGGACCACGATCACGGTGCCGACGGCGATGTCATCGGGGAAGACCTGTTCGAGCGTGCCGTCGGGCTGCTCGACGTTAGCGTAGTCGGGCGCGATGTCCATCATGGCACTGATCGACTTGCGGCTCTTGCCCACGGCGTACGCCTGGAACAGCTCGCCGACCTGGTAGAACAGCATGACGGCGGCGCCTTCGGCCATGTGCGGGTCGGTATCGGGGAAGAGCACCATGGCAAACGCGCCGATGGTCGCGACTGCCATAAGGAAACTCTCGTCGAAGGCCTTGCCGCGGCGGATGTTATTGAATGCCTTTTGCAGCACGTCGTAGCCGGCAATCAAAAACGGTATGAGGAACAGCATAAAGCTGGCGTAGATGTCGCCCGGGGTACCGAATGCGGCGGTGAGGGTGCCGAACTCATCGAGGGCGTACACCACGGCAAAAATGCCCAGCGCTACCAGGATGCGGTTGCGCTTATGCTCGAGTGACTCTTTCTTCTTGCGCTTCTTCTTTTTCTTCTTGGGGTCGGCGGTGGCCATGACTCGTATCCTCCCATTTGAATGTATGAACACTCGCTCATATAATTTCGCGAGCAAAGGCCGCGGCAATCGCGGCCTTGCAGGTTGGCGTAAACCTGGGCTAGAGAATGATCTCGCAGTCCGGCTCGGCGTCGGCCGTAAACTCTACAACGCGGTTGAGCACCTCGTCGAACTCAGCATCATCAGCCTCGAGCGTCAGCTTCTGGGTCATAAAGTTGACGGACACGGATTTGACGCCCTCGAGCTTGGCCAGCTCGTCCTGAAGCTCACGCGCGCAGTTGGCGCAGTCGATCTCGTCGAGTTTAAACTGCTTTTTCATGGTGGGTTCCTTTCTCTGTATTTGCGGCTTGGGTGCAGGCCGCGCTGGTACCGTGGTTGGTCGCTATTCGCAGATGTGGCTCATGCCTTGGTTGAGCATGGTGTAGACGTGGTCGTCGGCGAGCGAGTAGAGGATATTGCGCCCGTCGCGCCGGAATTTAACCAGGTGCGACTGCTTGAGTGTGCGCAGCTGGTGCGACACCGCGGACTGCGAGGTTTCGGTCGCTTCGGCGATGTCCGCCACGCAGAGCTCGCGGCCCATGAGGGCATAGAGGATCTTGATGCGCGTGGTGTCGCTGAAGACCTTGAACAGGTCGGCGAGGTCGTAGAGAAGCTCCTCGTCGGGAAGATCCTCGGGCGAGCAGGTGGTCGGGATCGCGGGTTCGGTGGCCTCGATGTCGGGTTTCGTTTCATCAACGCGGATGCTCATTGCAATATCCTTTCATATGAACATGCGCTCATATAATTTACTTTCGATTATATGAGTGCATGTTCATATGTCAATGACGTCCAGGTAATTCGTTGTACAAAATGATGGGGAATAGTGGACGAGATCCCGGACTGAGCGTTTTTTGATAGTCGATGCCAAGGTGGGTACCCTCGTGCCGTGCAAAAAATGGAGTATTCTGCAACTATAGGGGGTCCGCTAATTTATTGCAGGTCATATAATGCAGTTCAAGAGTTATCTTAGGGTGTTAATCCGATGAGTTCTTCCTCAAATGTTGCCTAACGCTCTCACGCAAGAGTGATTTCGCTCCACATTTGGATCCACTCGAGGGTGATAGACACCCGACCCTGCTGAATACTCGCAATTTTGCACATCGCTAGGGTACCCACCTTGTTAGCCGGTCTAGCTTCCGGCCCCGAAGATCCTGCCCTCGGGCGCGAGGCTGCTTGTTTGGGCAAATGATGGGCTGTCGGATTCGACAGTCTGCATGTCATCGATTGCCAGAACTTCATTAATTGTCGGGTCATCCAGCGTGATGCCTTCGAGCGTTGCTTTTTCGAGGTCGATTCGTTGACGCTCTTCGGAATCCTGGCGAAGCTGCTTCTGAATTTGCTTTTTCTCTTCTATAAACCTTCTGAGCACAAACTGTCTCAGGTCCTCTTGCATGATTTGAAAGTCTTTTGGCAGACGCGAGGGGCGTACGCCCTCTTTCCGCTGGATTGCTTCCATGACCCTAACAAAAGAGCTGGCATGCATAAAGGAATAACGGCTGACGGTGATGATTCCGTACCCCATGGACGCAAGTGCATTCTTGCGCTCCTCATCGATGGCGCGGTCTTCTTCCGCGTCATGATAAAAACCGTTGTATTCAATGTCTGTGCGAGATTTCTTTAGATACGCATCCATAAAGAACTTTTTGCGTCTCGTGAGATTCTTTGCGGCAGTGGTGACCTGCACCTCGTAATCGGTCTCAATTCCCTTAATACCAAGCCCTCCTTCGCTTTTGGGCAGCGTTAGCATCATGACAAATGCCGTTTCCATGGGAGACCGGCATCCGTCGCGTACACATTGGATCGCCTTTCGGGCAAGGGCCAGACCGTCGCATCTGGTAATGGAATTAAAGAACTGCTTTAACCTCTCGGTCGAGGTGAGCGCGAAACGCTCGGTATAGGAGGTGGAAGAGTCGGTTCCAAGGGAATAAGCGCCGCACAGTTCAAAGTAGTACTCCACTAGTTCGCGAAAAGAAAGATAGGTGGCGGCCTGAAGTGCGCAAAGCTCAACGCCAACAATGAAGATGCCATCTTTGAGCTCTATAAAGCGTGAGTTCGAGAATCGTTTTGAAGACACGTGGCATTGACAGTTCATTGCATAGCGCGCATTCCTGCGATGAAACACCATCACCTCGAGGCAATCATTTGCATCGAGGGAAACATCATGTTTGGTGAGCCATTCTGCGGCTGCGTCAAGGAGCGTTACGGTGGGACATGATTCGTAAATCGCGGTAGGGTTACAGGACTCGATGCCTTTCGCAGACACCGAATGCGCGGCCTGGTAGACCGCTTTTGCAGTGGTATGTGACAATACGATACTCATGGTATATATCGTGTCAGCTAATGCCGTGTTGACGGCGCTGAGTGGAAAAGCCGTTTTAGAGGTCTAACCAAATGCTGTCCAAAAGCTTGACGCAATTATGAGTTGGTATGCCCTAAATAAAAGTTTTCGCAGCTTAGCTATAGCATATAAATACTCAATTGCCGCACATTTGATAGTGATGCATCACCATCCGACAACGAATTACGTGTCGGGAATTGGCCGAAATCGTTCGCAATGAGTGTTCAGAATTTGTGATGGCAGGTTTATTTGTGGAACGTAGGGCGGCCCCGCTGCGGGGTTTCCCGCTGCGGGGCCGCCCGTGAGCGGGGCCATGCTTGTCGCAGGCGTTTCTACTTGGCAAACAGGTTCTTGAGGTTGAACTCGGCTTGGACGGTGCGGAGCATGAGGTCGGTGTCGTCGAGGCCCAGGTGCTGCTCGTTGGCGTCGGCGGCGAGGGTTCCACGGCGGCGCGCCCAGTTCTCGAGCGCAGCGGGGGCGGACTCGCGGGGGAGCGAGCGCACGTCGGCGTCCAAGCTGCGGCAGATCTGGCGCGAGTCGATGACGATAATCTTGCCGGCGCGGCGTGCCTCGGCGTAACCGTCCAGATGAATTTTGAACCAGCTGTCCTCGAACGCGGCGTTGTGTGCCATGTACGGGTACTTCTTCATAAGCTTGAGCAGCTGCTTTTGCAGCTCTTTGTTCTCGCGGAAGGGCGTTTTGCCGTCGATGTCGTCCCAGGTGATGTGGTGGATATTCGACAGCGGCACATCCTCGCCGCGGTAGATATCGGGCAGGCCGCAGTAGTGTGCCTCGGCGTCATGCGGCACGGCGTCGCTGGTGAGGTCCATGATTTCCCAGCCCACGTTGATGATATAGCCGCGCTCGGGTGCACGGCCGGTGGTCTCGATGTCGATACCGAGCACGGTGCCCTGGATGGGCTTGCGGGCGTAGGCCACGCCGAGCGCGTCGCGGTCGCCGCCGAGCTCGCGCATGACGGACGGGGCGGTCCCCTTTTGCAACTTGCAGATGGCGGCGCAGGTGTCGGCATCGGACAGACCGCGCGAAAGCGTCGCGGGCGTCACGTTGCGTAGACGCGCCTCGCCGATCTGGTCGCACAGGTCGCGGTTGCGGTCGGCCAGGTCGCGCACGGTGGCAAAGTCGAAGCCGGGGTCGCCCTCAGCGGTAAAGTACTCGGTTTCGAGCACCTTGAGGGCCTCTTCGCCCTTCTGGCGCTCGGACTCCATGGCACCGTGATCGCCATAGATAAACATGGGGATAAACGGCTGGCGCTCGTATTCGAGTGCTTGCGAAACGTTCATAGGCTGCTCCTTGGACGGGCCGCGTCGCGCGGCTCGGGGTTACTGAGTTGTGGCGAGATGATAGTTTACCATGGGCAACTATTGGCACCGCGCCCGGGACAACTACAATACCCTAGTTGACCGCTAGGACTTTTACAATGCTGCCGAAAGACACGAAAGGTTCCATCCGTCATGGATTTACTGATAGATATTCTGCTCGATGCCGGCAAAGACACGCTCTCGCTGGTGCCGTTTTTGTTGGTGACGTACCTTGCGCTCGAGGCGCTCGAGCATGTTGCGGGCGACCGCGTTAACGGCGCCATCAAGCGCGCTGGCGCTGCAGGCCCCGTGGTTGGCTCGTTGCTGGGCATGGTGCCGCAGTGCGGCTTTTCGGCAATGGCGGCCACGCTGTACGCCGGTCGCGTCGCGACGCTGGGTACCCTGGTGGCGGTGTTTCTCTCGACCTCCGATGAGATGCTGCCGCTGTTGCTCGCCGAGCAAGTTCCCGTGCAGGCCATGGCGATGCTTCTGGCTTCGAAGGCGCTGATCGCGCTGGTCACGGGCTTTATCGTGGACGCCGCCATTCGCGGCCTGCGTCGTAACGCTCGCGCACATGCGGCGATTCGCCGTACCGTGCTGGGGACCGCTGCTAATCCGGCTCATGTGAACTGCGCGCACGACGACCACACTGGCGGTGACATCATCGACGAGGTGGCCGAGGCGGGCGTAAGTGCCGATCACATCCACGAGCTGTGCGAGCGCGACCATTGCGGCTGTGATGAAGACGAGGACGAACACGAACACGGACATGGCCACGATCACGGTCACGCGGACAAGCACGAGCACCACCACGACCACAGCCACTCCCACGAGGGCGCTCCCGTTCTGTCGATTATCCGCAGCGCGATCTCGCACACCGTGCAGGTGTCGGTATTCATTTTCCTGGTGACGCTGATTCTGGTCGCCGTCCTCGAGACCTTTGGCGAGTCCGCAATCGAGCAGTTCCTGCGCGGCAATGAGACGCTCGCCGTCCTGGGCTCGGCACTCGTCGGCCTGATCCCCAACTGCTCGGCCAGCGTCGTCATCACGCAGCTGTACCTGGAAGGCGCGCTGCAGCTGGCACCGATGCTCGCCGGTACGCTTATCTCCGCCGGCGTGGGCTATCTGGTGCTGTTCCGCACCAACCGCAGCGCCCGCGAAAACGCCGTGTTCCTGGTCATGATGTACGTCATTGGCGCCGGTTGGGGACTCGTTCTTTCCGCCTTCGGCCTCTAAGCAGGCCTAACAAAACGGGCTTCAAAATAGTCATGCTCGGCGCCTGCACAATGCGGCGATGCATGGCATTTTGAAGCCCGTTTTTTGTTGAGCCATGGATCCTGAGCGCTCACACCGCTCTAAACAAAAAGGCAGATTTCCGGGCATGTCCCGAAAATCTGCCTTGGTTAGCGCAGCAGATTGGTGAGGTTGCGTTTAAAGCGGGCGCGGTCTTCGCTGGTAAATGCCGCCGGTCCGCGAGTGCGTCCGCCGGCGCGGCGCACCTTCTTTTCTTCGTGGCGAATAAACAGTTGCATGTCGATGGTCGCCTTATCGTAGACGCGCCCGCGCACACCGATTGCGGCGGCATCGCGTCCGAGTACCATGCTCGCCAGGCCTATGTCTTGTGTCACGACCACGTCGCCAGCCTGCAGGCGCTCGACAATGGCAAAGTCGGCACTATCGGCTCCCACACTCACATCGAGCGTCGTGACCCAAAAGCCCCGACGCGCATGCTCGACGTCGCGCGGATCGTTGCGGCGAATGTGGCGTTCCAGGTTCTGTGTGCTGTTGCCGGCGATAACGACGGCAACGCCCGCCCGCCGCGCGCAGTCAATCGACTCGCGCGTGACCGGGCAGGCGTCTGCATCAATAAAGAGCGTTCGCGGCATCTAGTGCACCAGTTTGCCAAATTGAATAGCGCGAACAATCAGCGTTACGCCAACCACCAGCAGTGCGGCGCCGCTAAAGATGACGAGCATCTTGGCCGACCACAGCGGATAGATAAACACGAACATGCCGGCGATGATGGAGAGCGCGCCGCTCAGGATGGCGAGGGCACGGTTGGACGAAAGCTCGGACTCCAGAATGGACATGACACCTTCGACGATCCAGCCAAAGCCGGCCACGATAACCACCATCGTGGTGAGCGTCGCGGTCGAGAAGGCCTGGTTGCGCAGGATTATGACGCCGCCCAAGATAATGAGTAGGTTGGAGATGATGCTCGTCACGCGCCAGCCGGTGGGCAGCAGTGGCTCGAAAACAGCGGTAAACAGCCTGATCGCGGCCGTGATCACAAAGTAGAAGCCCAAGACGGTCGTTAGGAAGACGAGGGACTTGGCGGGCGCAAACAGCAGTGCGATGCCGGCGACGAGCGCCAAGACGCCCGTGATGGCGTAAATCCAGCGTACGGCCTTGACGGCTTTGCCCGCCATGCTTTTCTCGTCAAATCCAAACTGGCTCGATTTTTGGTCATCGTTCTTAAAGATGCCCATAATGTCTCCTTTCCGTGCGGTGCACGTCGCGTTCATTGCTCTACGTGCGGCGTACGCCAAAAGTGCTGCAACAAGTATCGCCCAAGGGCGCCGATGCATGGGGCGGGAAGGACGAATTGCCGCCCCACATTCCCGAATTGTTACTTTTGTTCCCGCTCCAGTGAGGATTAATCAACAATTGTAGAACATTACGCCGCTGTATGTAATTGCCTAGGTTTTAGGTTAGATTCTCCTAAGAACAATTGCCCGAAATTGGGGGTCCCTATGAACGAAACAGTTCCCGCGGCGCCGTTGAGCGCGGAGTCGATGGCAAAGCAGGGTTGCGAAAAGCTCGGCTTGGAAGCGTTTGATGCGCTGGTCCGTCGTGCCCGTACGTGCCGCCGTTTTGACGAGTCCATGCGCGTGCCGCGCGAGTTTTTGCTCGAGCTGGCGGAACTGGCGCACCTGGCTCCCTGCGGCGCCAATGCTCAGCGTCTGCGTTTTCATGTGGTAAGCGGTTCCGAGGACTGCGCTCGCGTGTTTGACGAGCTTGCATGGGCCGGCGCGCTTAAGGACTGGTCGGGTCCTGCCGAGGGCGAGCGCCCGACCGGCTACATCGCGATTCTTGCCGAGCGCGCCGTTCCGGGCAAGCCCGCCGCTCCTATTACCGAGGTCGACACGGGCATTGCCGCGCAGACGATGATGCTCGCCGCCCGCAGCGCCACGCCCGAGGTGGCTGCCTGCATGTTCAAGGCCTTTACGCCCCACGCGATCGATGCCATGGGGCTCGATAGCGACAAGTATGAGCTCAAGCTGATCATGGCGTTTGGCGTTCCGGCCGAGACGCAGGTGATCGATGCGATCGATTCCAACCCCGACGGCTCAATTAATTACTGGCGCGACGAGGCGCAGGTGCACCACGTACCCAAGCGCCCGCTTGCCGACGTACTGGTGTAGCTGAGCGTCACCGCGGTGTGATTCGGCGGTAAACCACCACAAAGGCTCCTGTCCCCTTTGTGGTGGTATGAGGGGAGGGTGTGTGGCAGATCTGTATTTGGTGAGGCATGGGCAGACTGAGATCAATGTGCAGAGGATTTTGCAGGGCTGGCACGATTCGCCGCTTAAGGCGAGCGGGCGAGAGCAGGCGCTGACGGCGCGTACGGCGTTTGCGGCGCGTGGCGTGGCCTTTGATCATGTGTATTCCTCGCCGTTGGGCCGGGCGCGGCATACGGCCGAGCTTATCGTTGGCGAGGGCCGTTCCATTGAGCTGGTCGATGACCTGCGTGAGTGGCATTTTGGCTCGCTGGAGGGCACATCAAATCGCGAGATGCCGCCGCAGCCCTGGGGTGATTATCCGGTTGCCTTTGGTGGCGAGTCGGAAAGTGAGCTTCGCACACGTATGGTCGCGGTGCTGTCGCGCATCATGGCCAGGCCGCAGCACGACTGCGTGCTGGCGGTTTCCCACGGCTCAGCCTGCCAGGAGTTTCTTGAGTATGTGGCTGGCAGGGGAGAGCTACCCGACAACGGTGCCGTGCTTCATTTTGGCTATTGCGACGGGGCGTTTTCGCTCCTTGATTGGTAACGAACGAAAGGACCCCTATGAATAAAGACCTGTATCTGGTTCGCCATGGACAGACGATATTCAACCTTAAGCGCATTATTCAGGGTTGGAGTGACTCGCCGCTCACGCAGCTGGGATGCGACCAGGCGGCGCGTGCCGGCATGTTTTTGCGCACACGCGGCATTGGGCCCGACCACGTCTACACCTCTACGCTTCATCGCACCGAGCAGACTATCGCCAACTTGTGGCCGGGCTTGGCGTACGAGCGCCTGGACGGCCTGCGTGAGTGGTTCTTTGGCGACTTTGAGGCCGAGCGCGTGATGCTCATGCCCGAGCGCCCGTGGCGCGACTTCTATCGCCAGTTTGGCGGCGAGGGCCAGATGCAGGTGCGCGAGCGCATGGTGGCGACGTTGACCGATCTTATGCGACGCCCGGACCATACATGCGTGCTCGCGGTAAGCCATGGCTCGGCCATCAAGGAGTTCATGGACCACGTGAAGGGTGCGGCGGCTGATGAGCGCGATCGCGTGCCGGGCAACTGCTCGGTGCTACATTTCGTGTTTGACGACGAGACCGGTACGTTTGAGCTGATTGAGATTTTTACGCAGGAGGATTACGCGCGCGAGCTGGGGCTTGAACCGCTTGTGACTACTGCAGGTCTGCAGCGCGGATAACGCGAGCGCGGCGGCGCGGGTCGCCGGCATAACTTCTCGACGCAAAAGGGGCGGAGATGCATGCACCTGCTGCATCTCCGCCCCCTGTTTGTTGAGCTGCCGATTTTTGTGCTGGGCGGTCTGGTCTTGCTAGAACCGCGCGACCTGGTGCGTGAGCAGACCTGTCGGAACCTGCGGCGCGGCGCCGCTGACCTGCGCGGCGGGGAAGAACACGGCTACGGCAAAGTTGAACGGCTCTTTGCCAGAGTAGGCGCCGGAGGCGCGGGCCTCGTCGGCCAGAATCTGCGATGCCCCGGTCAGAGCGGCGGCATAGGCGGAGTCGCCGGCGAACACCGGGTCGGGCGCCTGATCGAGCATGGCGCGGATGGCGGCAACAGCGTCCTCGCGCTTGACCTCCCACACGCGATGCGTGATGCCCGCGGGATCGGTGACGGCGTAGAGCGATGCGCCCTCTTTGGCGGCGCCCAGGATGATATCCATGACGGGCGACGCCTCGTAGGCGAGCGACACGGGGCGCGGCTGCACCTTGAGCTCGGCGATCGCGCGCGCGGCGGCGAGTGTGTCGACGCTCTCGGCGGCAGCTTCGTCGCTGCCCGTCAGCACGTTAACCGGGCAGATCACCACGACACCCGTTACGCGTCCCGGCTCTCCCGAACACTCGTACACGTAGTATGCCGCACCCGGATCCTTGAGCATGAGCCCATCGGCAATCGCGCCGCGCAGGGCTTCGTTGTTGCTCAGAATGCTGCCCATCGCAGGCAGCGCCTCGAGCACGCGGTCCTGAGCCGGGCGGATGCAGGGAAACGGAAGTGCTTTCATGGGCGGTCCTAACGCACGAGTCGGTTTGTTCGCGGCTTATTATGCCCCAACTTGGCCGCTCGCGTCCCAGAGCACGTTATCGGCGAGCGCGATTAGCACCTGCTGACAACGAACGATATCGGCGTGGGGCACATATTCGTTGGGCTTGTGGGCAAGCGCGAGCGAGCCTGGGCCATAGCTCATGCAGTTGCGGTTACCCGTCTTGCCGGCAATGACGGCGGTGTCGGTGTAGCCGGTAAAGAAGCCGACGGTCGTGCCCGCGCCCGTCACATCGTCTGCTGCGCGCTTAAGTGCAGCTAGAAGGGGAGAGCTCGGGTCGCGCTCGATGGCGGGGCGGTCGCCTGTCACGGTGTAGCTTCCGTGGCAGCCGGGGACCGCGGCTTCGGCGTCGGCGACGGCCTGCTCTACCATGCGCGTAACGGCGGCCGTATCAGTCGGCGGGGTCAGGCGCATATCGACCCAGACCTTGGCGTGGTCGGGCACGACATAGGGACGGTAGCCACCCTCGATCTGTCCAAACGTGATGGTCGATGGCCCCAGCTCATCATGCACGGGCAGCGCCGCGAACGCATGGCGCAGCGCATAGACGACCTCGGCCATGGCGGCGACGGCATCCGCGCCCTTCCAGGGCTGGCTCGCGTGCGCCGTGACGCCGGCCATCTCGATCTCAAACCACGTGCGGCCCTTGTGCGCCACCTCGGTGTCCAGCACCCATTCGCGCGAGCCGACCCAGCTGGCATCGATGGCCGCCTCGGAGCCGCGCATAAAGTCCTCCTCGTCGACCGAGCAGATGAGCGAGAAGCCGCGTCGGGGCAGCTCGCCCTCCGCCGCCGCTCGCTCGAACGTGTGGACCAGCGCGGCAATGGCGCAGGCCAGGCCGCCCTTCATGTCGCAGGCGCCCCGGCCATAGAGTTTGTCGTTGCGCACGGTCGCCCCGA
>CAUBWQ010000007.1 GCA_958439775.1 uncultured Collinsella sp.
AAAGGTCCAGAAGATGATCCAGGAAGACCGCACCGTCACCGAAGACCTCAAGTCGCTGCGCGATAAAATTACACTGCGCTCGTAGGGAAATAGAGACACCTGTTGAAAACTTGTCGAAACCACGGGCATAAGGTGTCTAAAACCCAACCCGCGGTGATGAAAAGTTTTGCGCAGGTTTTGAACGTGGAAAACCACCCCTGTTGCACACAGGCTGCTGTCGATTCTCTTTCTGGGTCTGACCTGCGTCTTTGGGAGTAATCAACAGTTTCGTCAGTGCTATTACTATTATTAAGATATTTATATCTATAGAAAGGTATTAAAAGATGAAGTTCACCGTCAGCCAGAGCTCGCTTACACAAGCCATCGGCGTCGTTATGAAGGGTGTCGCTTCGGCATCCACCCTTCCCATCCTGTCGGGCGTGCTCGTCAAGGCCCAAGACGGCATCTTGGAATTCCAGACCTCTAACTACACCATCTCGATCCGTCATCGCATCGCGGCGCATGTCGAAGAAGAGGGCGAGATGGTTATCCCCTGTAAGATGCTCTCCAATATCACCAAGACCCTCCCCGATGCCCCGGTCACCTTTGAGCTGTCCGAGCGACAGGTGCTGATTGGTTGCGAGAAGAGCTCTTTCCGCCTGAACACGCTTGATGCTAATGACTTCCCCGAGTTTCCGGCCTATGCCATCGAGAGCGCCGTGGAACTGCCGACCGATATCTTGTCCGAGATGGTCGGCCGCGTGTGGCGCGTCACCTCGACCGACAAGGCCCGCCCCATCCTGGGTGGCGTGCACATGAAGGTCGAGAACAACACCGTGCGCCTGGTGGCGACCGATTCCTTCCGTTTGGCCGTGTGCGATACGCAGGTCGAGACCTCGACCCTCGAAGGCTCCTTTGAGCTCAACGTTCCGGCTGACGCCTTTAACGACGCACTGAACATCATGGACAGCCAGGCGACCATCATGATCGGGGCTACCGACACCCAGGTCGTCTTCGAGGCCGGCAACACCACCTACGTGTCGCGCCGCATCGAGGGCGTGTACCCCAACTACAAGCAGCTCATCCCCGATTCGTGCGTGACGAGCGTCAAGATCGACGTCGCCGCCTTTAACGCCGCCCTCAAGCGCGTGGCCGTTATCGCGAGCGCCAACCCCGCCGTCAAGTTCGAGATCGATGTCGAGAACGGGCAGATGGGCCTGTCCTCCATCTCCAATGACCAGGACCTTGCGCAGGAGACGATCGATGTCGAGGCCGAGGGCGAGTCGGGTACCATCGCCTTCAACTACCACTACATCTTCGGCTGCCTCAATGCCCTGTCCAAGGAGAAGGAGATCACGCTGGAGCTCAAGAGCTACTCGCAGGCGGGCATCTTCAAGTCCTACGACAAGATCAACTACCTGTACCTGGTCATGCCGGTTCGCATCTAGCGCTGCGCCATGACCATGTTCGCCCGCGATCTTTCCGTCGCGCACTACCGCAGTTTCGAGAGCTATCGTCTTGCCCTGGACGAGGGCGTGACGATACTTGCGGGACCCAACGCGGCGGGAAAGACCAATCTCATAGAGGCGCTGCAGCTGCTGACGAGCGGCGCCTCGTTTAGGCATCCGACCGCAGCCGAGCTCGTCCATGATGGCGTGGGCTCGTGCAAGATCGAGCTGAGGCTCGAGGGCGACGGCCGCGTACTTGATATGGGATTGAGCGCGGAGGACGGTAAACGCTCGTTTAGCCGCAACGGCAAGAGATGCTCTGCCGCCGGTGTGCGCGGGGTTCTGCCGAGCGTGCTGTTTTGCCCCGACCATCTGGACATGGTTAAGCGAGGCGCCAGTGTGCGCCGCGCCGCCCTCGACGACTTTGGCATGCAACTGAGCGCACGCTATGCCGATCTTGCGAGCATCTATGGTCGCTGCGTGACCCAGCGTAACGCCTTGCTCAAGGAGGCCTGGTGCTGCCGCGAGATGCTCGGCGCGTGGAACGATTCGATTGCCCGCGCGGGCGCGGCTCTGCTCGTGCACCGGTTGGCCCTGCTCGACCGGCTGGCGGGCCATGTGCGTACTGCCTACGGGCAAGTGGCGTCCGGTGAAGCCGCCAACGTGTCCTATGCGTCCACGCTGGGGGATTTGCCCCAGGTCGATGATCGCGAAGAGCTGAAGGGCTGGGCGTACGAGCGCATGCTGGCTGCCCTTGATGAGCACGCCGACGAGGAAATTCGCCGCGGCGTGACGTTGGTGGGACCGCATCGCGACGAGATTGAATTTACCGTGGCGGGTCGCTCCGCCCGTTCATTTGCCAGCCAAGGTCAGCAGCGAACGTTGGTTCTGGCCTGGAAGGTGGCGGAGGTGGCCGTGGCTCGCGATGTCCTGGGCACCGCCCCACTGCTGCTTTTGGACGACGTGATGAGCGAACTCGACGGCGAACGCCGCGGTGCTTTCCTGCGGCTGATCGGCGATGATATCCAGACGGTCATAACCACGACCAACTTGGGGTACTTTACCGATGACCTGCTTGATCGAGCCAAGGTGGTGAGCATGGGTGAGACGTGCTAATTACGAGCGCGAGAGCGAAACGGTCGCCTTCAGTGGCTTTTTGAACGCAGAGCGCCAGCGCATCCTGGCGGCTGCGACCCCTGAGCGCCGTGCGCAGATGGAGGCCGCCGAGGAGTCGCGCGCGGTCTATCGCGCGTGGAACGCGGTGTGCTCGGGCACGCGCGAGGGGCGGCATGTGACGGGCCTGCGCTACCTGCCCGAGTCCAATGAGCTGCTGGTATATCTCGACTCGCCCTCGTGGACGCAGGAAATGACGTTGTTGCGCGAGATCATCCGCGCGCGCATGGAGCGCGCCGGTGCGCATGTGGATGGCCTGGTGTTCAAAACCACCGCGCCCGGTCACACGCCGCCCGCCGCCAAGGAGCGCCTTCGCCCAGCGGCGACCGAGCGCCCGCCGGCCCCACACGCCGACCTCAGCGATGCCGAGCGCACCGAGATTGAGCGCCAAGTGGCGCCCATCGAAGACCAAAAACTGCGCGAGGCCCTCGAGAACGCCATGAGAGCCAGTGCCGAGTGGGCCAAGGGCGTGCAAAGCAAAAAAGAGCCTTAAATCGCATCTGGTGGCCTTGTAGAGCCAAATACCCTCGTTCCCGAGGGTATTTTTTTACGATAAACTAGTAAGGCTGTACACATTTTCTTGACTGAAGGAGGACGTGTGGCAAACGAAAACGATTACGATGGCGGCGAGATTAAGATTCTCGAAGGTCTCGAGGCCGTTCGTAAGCGCCCGGGCATGTATATCGGCTCGACGAGCGCCAGCGGTCTGCATCACCTGGTGTGGGAGATCGTTGACAACTCCGTCGACGAGGCCATGGCCGGTTTCTGCACCGAGATCCAGGTGACGGTCCACGCCGACAACTCCATCACGGTCGTCGACAACGGGCGCGGTATCCCCGTCGACGAGCACCCTGTTAAAAAGATCCCGACGCTCGAGGTTGTCATGACGATTTTGCACGCCGGCGGTAAGTTCGATAATTCGGCCTATAAGGTCTCGGGCGGCCTGCACGGCGTTGGCATCTCCGTCGTCAACGCACTGTCCAAGCGCGTGGTCGTTCAGGTTCGTCGCGACGGCAACACCTACGAGATGGAGTTCTCGCGCGGCAAGACCGTCAAGAAGATGGAGGTCGTGGGCACCTCGGATTCGACGGGCACCACCGTCACCTTCTGGCCCGACGACGAGATCTTCGAGACCTGCATCTACGATTTCGATACGCTGCACAACCGTCTGCAGGAGACGGCGTTCCTCAATAAGAACCTCAAAATCGTGCTGACTGACGAGCGCGAGTCTACTCCCCACGTGGAGGAGTTTTGCTACGAGGGCGGCATCATCGACTTCGTCAAGTTCCTTAACGAGGGCAAGGACGTCCCCGAGGCCTTTAAGGAGCCTATCTACATCGAGGGCAAATCGGACCCGGACGCACCTGTGGCCAAGATGGGCGAGGTTGAGGTTTCCCTGCAGTGGAATAGCGGCTACGGCGAGAACGTCATGTCGTTTGCCAACGACATCTACACCCCCGAGGGCGGCATGCACCTTGAGGGCTTCCGCACCGCGCTCACCCGCGTGATCAACGACTATGCGCGCAAGCAGAACCTGCTCAAGGAAAAAGACGCCAATCTGACCGGCGATGATGTGCGCGAGGGCCTTTCGGCCGTTATCTCGGTCAAGCTGCCCGATCCGCAGTTTGAGGGCCAGACCAAGGCAAAGCTCGGCAGCTCCTATATGCGAGCGCTCACGCTCAAGATTGTGACCGACGGCCTTGTCGATTACCTCGAGGAGCATCCCAAGCCCGCTCGCGAGATCGTCAAGAAGGCGCAACAGGCCTGCAAGGCGCGCAATGCCGCCCGCAAGGCGCGCGAGGCGACCCGCCGCAAGAGCCTGCTCGAGACGGCGTCCCTGCCCGGTAAGCTCGCTGACTGCTCGGTGCGCGATGCCGAGCTGACCGAGCTCTTCATCGTAGAGGGCGACTCGGCAGGCGGTTCGGCCAAGGACGGCCGTCGCCGAGACATCCAGGCGATTCTGCCCCTGCGCGGCAAGATTTTGAACGTCGAACGCGTTGGTGACCATCGCGCGTTCTCGAGTGACACCATTCAGTCGCTGATTACCGCGATCGGCTGCGGCGTCACGACGAGTGCCGGCGACGGCGGCGACTTCGATATCACCAAGGCGCGCTACCACAAGATCATCATCATGACCGATGCAGACGTCGACGGTGCGCATATCCGCATCCTGCTGCTGACGTTCTTCTACAAGTACATGCGTCCGCTGATCGATGCCGGCTACGTCTATGTTGCCTGCCCGCCCATCTTTGGCATTAAGGTGCGCAACAAGATCCACTACGTGTATCCCAACGGCCGCCAGCCCGAAGACGAGATCCTGCGCGACACCATCCAGAGCCTGGGCCTGAACCCCGACGATAACGACGAGGACGGCAAGGCCAAGGACGGCAAGATCACCAAAAAGCGCAAGGGCTATACCGTCCAGCGCTACAAGGGCCTGGGCGAGATGGACCCCAAGCAGCTTGCCTCGACGACGATGGACCCCAAGACCCGCATCCTGCAGCGCGTGTCGATCGAGGACGCCGTGGTGGCGGACCGCGCCGTGCGAGAGCTCATGGGTTCCGAGGTCGGCTATCGCCGCGAGTACATTGAGCAACACGCCCACGGCGCACGATTCTTGGATGCCTAATCCCTGCGGCTTTCCCAGCCACCGCACCTTCGCCCTCAATCGTCGGTCGCGTACCGAAGTACGCTTCCCTCCTCTTTCGGGCGAATCTGCGGCACCTGGAAAAGCCGTCTCCGTGGTAGGGAACTAATGGACCACGCAAACCATGAGGAGGTAACGTGGCAGACGATATCAACAACAACGAGGGTATGGGCGAGGCCGGCGATGCCGGTATGCCCGACGATCTGAAGCGCCTGCTTGCCCGTGCTGAGCAGGGCGAGGACGGCGACCCGGACGCCTATAACCCCGATGCCGATGATGATGAGGAAGAAGACGACGCCGAGCTCGAGGAGAGCTTTGGCGAAGTCGACCGTGGCGCCTCGGCCGGCGAGGATATCAACGGCGGCCAGCTCCAGATTTCGGAGTTTGGCCGCGAGATGAAGCAGTCGTTCATCGAGTATTCGATGTCGGTTATCACGGCGCGTGCCCTGCCGGACGTGCGCGACGGCTTAAAGCCGGTCCACCGCCGCATCCTGTACGCGATGAACGAGAGCGGCATCTACCCCAACCGCCCACATAAGAAGTCGGCCTGGACGGTCGGCGAAGTTATCGGTAAGTACCACCCGCATGGCGACTTCGCGGTCTATGAGGCCATGGTCCGCCTGGCGCAGTGGTTCTCCATGCGCACGCCGCTCATCGACGGTCACGGCAACTTCGGCAACATCGACGGCGACGGCGCCGCTGCCATGCGTTACACCGAGAGCCGCCTGGCAAAGCCCGCCATGGAACTGTTGCGTGACTTGCAGAAGGATACCGTCGACTGGCAGCCCAACTACGACGAATCGCTCGCCGAGCCCGTGGCGCTGCCTGCGCGCTTCCCCAACCTGCTGGTCAACGGCAGCCAAGGCATCGCCGTCGGCATGGCCACCAACATCGCTCCGCATAACCTCACCGAGGCGATCGAGGCCACCTGCTACCTGATCGACAACCCCGACGCCACCGTCGACGAGCTCATGCAGATCATGCCCGGTCCGGACTTCCCCACCGGCGCCATCATCATGGGCAGCGCCGGCATTAAGCAGAGCTACGAGACCGGCCGCGGCTCCATTACCGTGCGTGCCAAGGCACATGTGGAGTCCACCAAGACCGGCCGCAGCCGCCTGGTCTTTACCGAGATTCCCTACATGGTCAACAAGGGCACCCTGCAGGAGAAGATCGCCCAGCTCGTCAACGACAAGCGCATCGAGGGCATCTCGGATATGCGCGATGAGTCCAACCAGAAGGGCATCCGTCTGGTCATCGAGCTCAAGAAGGGCGTCATTCCGCAGGTCGTGCTCAACAACCTGTATAAGTACACCTCGCTGCAGACGACCTTTGGCGCCAACAACCTGGCGCTTGTCAACGGCGTTCCCAAATGCCTGAGCCTGCGCGAGATGCTGCAGCACTACATCGACCACCAGGTCGACGTAGTTACCCGCCGCACCCGCTTCGACCTTAAGAAGGCCCAGGCCCGCGCGCATATCCTCGAGGGTTACCTGATGGCCCTTGACCATATCGACGAGGTCATCAGCATCATACGCTCCTCGCAGACCGACTCCGAGGCCAGCAGCCGCCTGATTGAGCGCTTTGGCTTTACGCCCGAGCAGACCACGGCCATCCTCGAGATGAAGCTGCGCCGCCTGACCGGCCTGGAGCGCGACAAGATCCAAGAAGAGTTGGACGGCCTGCGCCGCGCCATCGCCTACTACGAGGACCTGCTGGCGCACGAGGAGAAGATTCTGGGCGTCATCAAGGAAGAGATGCGCGAGATCTCCAAGAAGTTTGGCGACAAGCGCCGCACCGAGATCAGCCAGGTTGAGAAGGACCTGGATGTCGAGGACCTCATCGCCGACGAGGACATGGTCGTGACCATCACCCACACCGGCTACGTTAAGCGTATCCCGGTGGCCGCCTACCGCGCCCAGAAGCGCGGCGGCAAGGGCGTGTCGGGCGTCAATCTCAAAGAGGACGACGTTATCGATGAGATGTTCATCGCGTCCACGCACGAGTACGTGCTGTTCTTCTCGAGCAAGGGCAAGGTCTATCGCCTGAAGGTGCACGAGCTGCCGGTGGGTACGCGCCAGGCGCGCGGTACCGCGATCGTAAACCTGCTGCCCTTCGAGGAGGGCGAGAAGATCGCGAGCGTCATCAGCTGCCGCGATTTCCCGGCCGACGAGTACCTGATGTTTGCCACCAAGAACGGCATGGTCAAGAAGACCGTGATGAGTGCTTACGATCGTAGCCGCCGTGATGGCCTGATTGCTATCAACCTGCGTGACGACGACGCGCTGCTGAACGTGCGCCGCGTGCGCGAGGGCGACAAGATTATCCTGGCCACCACCGCGGGCAAGGCGATCATGTTCTCCGAGGAGCAGGTGCGCGCCACCGGCCGCGATACCAGCGGCGTTCGCGGTATCGGTATGAAGGACGGCGTGAGCGTTCTGGGCATGGAGGTCACTAACGGCAACGGCGATCTGTTCGTCATCACCGAGCGCGGCTACGGCAAGCGCACGCCGGTCGCGGACTACCCGGAGCAGAATCGCGGCGGCCAGGGCGTCTACACCATTCAAATGACCGAGCGTAAGGGTAACCTCGCGGCCATGAAGACGGTGGGCCCGCAGCACGAGCTGTTCATCGTGACGGAGGGCGCGACGGTCATTCGCGTCAAGACCGACGAGATCAGCCAGACCGGCCGCGCCACCCAGGGCGTCAAGATGATGACCGTCGACGACAACGACCGCGTATGCGCTGTCGCCCGCATGACGGCAGCCAAGGAAAAGCCCGAAGGCGAAGCCACAGAAAACGGCTCTGCTTCCGAAGAAACCCCTGTCGATCTAGGCGACGGCAACGACATGCCAGAAGATCTCCTCGACGAGTAAGAGGCCCTAGCTGGTAGAAAATATCAGACCCCATATATCGGCGGTCGGCGCACTGCGCGCCGACCGCTTTTTTGAAAACCTTGGGACCCCATGGTCGCTGGGCTGGCGAGGTGGTTTTGGTTTGTCGCGAGTTCCGCACGCAAAGAAGGCCACTTAATGTGGCCTTCGTCTTGCGCAGGACTGTCCGAGCAGCAAACCAAAACCATCTCGCCAGCCCAGCGACCACCCCTCCCAAAGATTTTCAAAAAAGTTGTTGACGCGCGCGTAACGACTCGTCTAATATATCCCTTGCGCGATGGACCTGTAGCTCAGTTGGTTAGAGCGTCCGGCTGATAACCGGGAGGTCACAAGTTCGAATCTTGTCAGGTCCACCATCAAAACTGTGAAGAGCCCTGGGGCATTGCCTCGGGGCTTTTTTCTTGTCTGCGATAAATCTCATTTTGGTTTTGTGTGCTGTGCGAAAGATTGGGTAGTATAGCTATTCAATGCGGCGGACTGCCGCGTGTTAACCGCTACGTACCGGAGGTGTTCCATGGTTCGTGTCGACATAGAGACCATCGTCATGGCCGCCGGTCCCGTGCCATCGCTTATCGTGCTTCGCGAGCGCTGCAGCAAATCGGACTCGCCCGCGCCGCGGCGTTCCCTTTCCATTCAGACTGGTTCGTTTGAAGCCGCTGCCATCAGCCGCGGCATCGATAGCGGCCGCGCCGAGCGCCCGATTACCCATGACCTGTTGCTCGATACTGTTGGCGCCCTGGGCGCCAAGCTCGAGCGCATCGAGATCGTTCGCGCCGAGCCGCCGGTGTTCTACGCGACGATCGTCGTACTGGCCGATGGTGACGAGCGCAAGATCGACGCCCGCCCCAGTGATGCCATTGCCCTTGCCGTGCGCAGCAATGCCCCCATGTTTGTGGAGGACGACATCATGAATCGCCTGGGCACTGTTTCTACCCACGCCGAGGAAGTCGACGACGAGCAGGAGTTCGAGAAGTTCGACGAGTTCGTCCATACGCTCTCCCCCGATGACTTCTAAATGCGGGGCGTCCAGGTTGCGGAGCGTTCGCTGATGGCCGGCGGTATGTCGGCTGAGGCGGCTGCAATCGTCCGCGAGGCCCAGATGCGCTCGGAGGCTTCTGAGGCGGCTCGCATTGCCTATGTGACGCAGGCCCGCACGCTTCGCGAACGCCGCGGCTCGTTTATCAAGATGGTTGTCATCTCCGCCCTTGTTGCGGCAATCTGCTCGCGCCTTCGTGGTACAGTTGGTGCGCTTGGGTTTTCGATCTCTACGGGCCTGGTGATCTGGGGCGTGGTCGATGCGGTAATGCTGACCAGTCAGATCAAGGTGCTCGACAAGCGCGCAGCGGACATGATGCGCGCCCGCGACGCTGCCGCCAGGATCGCCGCCGAGGCACAAGAACTGTAACGACGCCAGACTCGATGGGAAGGTCTAAAGATGGCACAGGATATGCAGGACGCCGGTAACGTCTCCGCCGAGCTCGACGCCATGGTGTGCGATCTGATCGGCGCGTTCTTGGACGACCTTGCCGCCGGTGAAAACCCTGGCGTGGTCGTGGCAATTGAGGACGCCGCTTCCAACCGTTATCTGGCGGCGCTCGATGAGGATGGCGAAGAGGCGTGCCTCGAGGCGGCCACCAACTTTATCTCCGAGCACAAGATGGGTCTTAAGGACGAGGGCCTGGGCCGTATCGCTCGCTATGCCATCGGCTACACCGGCTGCGTCGAGATTGACGGCGGCTATCACGATGCTCTGCTCGTGAGCTTCTTCGAAACCACGCTCGAGAGTGGTTTTTCGGCATATGTGCTGTATGAGGGCATGGGCGCCGGCGATGGTTTTATGTGGAGCGACCCTGAACCTGCAGGTGAGGAAACCCCTCTCATCTAAAATCGCTAAAATAAACGAGTTTTCGGTAAAAGGCTCAATATTCCCGCCGAGCGTTGCGTTGCTGGGTGGGTCGCATACGCGTGCCGGTTGTATATAGATAGAAGATAGGGGAACTACATGCGCGTAGACAATCTGAGGAACATCGCCATCATCGCCCACGTCGACCACGGCAAGACGACGATGGTCGACAAGCTCCTGCGTGCCACGGACGCCTTCCGTGCCAACCAGCAGGTCGAGGACCGCGTCCTGGATTCCAACGACCAGGAGCGCGAGCGCGGCATTACGATTCTCGCCAAGAACATCTCTATCGAGTACAAGGACGTCAAGATCAACGTCATCGACACTCCGGGCCACGCCGACTTTGGTGGCGAGGTCGAGCGCGTGCTGCGTATGGCCGACGGCGCCCTGCTGCTGGTCGACGCCTTTGAGGGCCCCATGCCCCAGACCCGCTTCGTGCTGCGTCACGCTATCGACACCGGCCTTAAGATCATGATCGTCATCAACAAGATCGATCGTCCGGGCGCCAATCCCGAGAAGGCCTACAACGACTGCCTGGACCTCATGGCCGACCTGGGCGCCACCGACGACCAGCTTGAGTTCGCCATGGAGCACGTGGTCTACGCCAGCGCCATGAATGGCTTTGCCCGCCTTGACCCCAACGACGGCAACATGGACATGTACCCGCTGCTCGACATGATCATCGACGACATGCCTGCGCCCGAGGTTGACGAGAACGCCCCGCTGGCCATGCAGTGCGTGACCATCGACCACTCCAACTTCGTCGGTCGCATCGGTATCGGCCGCGTGTACTCTGGCACCACCCACCAGGGCGACCAGACTCTGGTTGTGAAGAACGACGGCTCCAGCGCCACCGCTACCGTCAAGCAGCTCTTTACCTTCGACTACCTGGGCCGCACCGAGTGCCAGGAAGTCGGCGCCGGCGATATCGCCGCTGTCGTGGGTATTGACCGCACCGATATCGGCGATGTTTACACCGACCCCGAGAACCCTGTCGAGCTCGAGCCCATCGAGATCGACCCGCCGACCCTGGCCATCGTCTCTGAGGCTTCGACCTCCCCGCTCGTCGGCCGTGATGGCGACATCGTGGGCGCCCGTCAGCTCAAGGAGCGCCTGTTCAACGAGGCCGAGAACAACGTGACCATGAAGATCGAGGAGCTCGAGGACAAGAGCGGCGTCGAGGTCTCTGGCCGCGGCATCCTGCACCTGTCCGTCCTGATGGAGTCCATGCGCCGCGAGGGCTTTGAGTTCCAGGTCGGCCGTCCCCGCGTTCTGTTTAAGAAGGACGAGAACGGCAACAAGATGGAGCCTGTCGAGCAGGCCGTCGTCGAGTGCCCGGACGAGTACTCGGGCAAGGTCGTTGAGGTCTTCGGTACCTCCGGCGGCATCATGACGAGCATGGACACCTCGGGCATCGTGACGCACCTCGAGTTCAAAATCCCGACGCGCGGCATCATGGGTCTTAAGAACCGCATCATGAACGTCACCCACGGCGAGGGCGTGTTCTACCACACCTTCCTGGAGTATGGTCCCTATGCCGGCGAGATCGGCAACCGTCAGAACGGCGCCATGATTTCTATGACCACCGAGAAGGCCGTCGCCTACGCTCTGGGCACGTTGCAGGAGCGCGGCCAGCTGTTCGTTGAGCCGGGCACCGAGTGCTATGAGGGCATGATCGTGGGCGAGCGCAGCAAGGCCGGCGACATGGTCGTCAACATCGCCCGTACCAAGAACCTGGGCAACCAGCGTTCCTCGACCTCCGATATCTCCGTCCAGCTGGTGCCGCCCCGCACCTTCTCGCTGGAGGAGGCGCTGGAGTACATCGCCGACGACGAGCTGGTCGAGATCACTCCCAAGAACATCCGCCTGCGCAAGCGTCTGCTCAACGCCACCGACCGCAAGAAGGCTGCCGTCCGCGCCGGTCAGGTCAACAAATAAGCGCTGGGCTTTATAGCGACTAACAAGAAAGGGCGTCGACCGCGATGGTCGGCGCCCTTTTTGTGCACAGGGACTGAGCTGGTCTGCACCACCACAAAGGTGCCTGGCCCCTTTATGGTGGTTGGCGGCTAAGCGGCGGGGAGTCCTGGCGTGTTAGCCGGCTGCTGCGGCTTGAGGTGGGCGTTGCGCCAGATGATCTGGATAACGTAGCCGAGCATAAAGACAAAGGCTACGCCGCTGATGAAGTCACCTACGAGGGGAAGCCCCGTGAGGGCGCCTGCGATTACGCCGCCCACGGCTGCCATGGCGTAGCGGTTTTGGTTGTGTCCGACCATGCGGGAGATCGCGCACCCCGCAAAGGCACTCGACACCAACGCGATGCCGATAACGCCGCACAAGAGGGCTCCGGCAAGCGACAGACCAGCGATAGAGATAATTAGCAGTAGGACGGCGGGGACGATAGCAATCGTGCCCAGAAGACCGCTCACCCACAGGGGCATGGGGCGCTGGTGGAGCATGCCGGCGGCGCTGGCGGTCGCGCGCGGAAAGACGAGCTCGAGCAGCAGAGCGACAAAGCAGGTCGAGAGTGCCGCGGCGACGATACCGCCGATGACATCGTTAACGGTGGAAGTATCCTCGTTCTCGGTGCGGTCGATCTTGAGCGTGCCTACCTCGGCTCCTGCGGCACGCTCGGGGTCCTCGGAGACGTGCGCGTTCACGGTGCCGGTGATGTGGGCGTTCTTGCCCAGGATGAGCTTGTCGGCCCAAACCTCGACATCGCCCTCGACGGTGCCATCGATGGTCACCGTGTCGCCCGCAAGCGCTGCCGACTTGGTAGAGCCGCGCAGGGCAACCGTCTCGCCTATCGCGTAAAAACAGTTGGCGGTGCTGTCGGAATTGAGCACAACGTGCTGACCGACGACCGTGACGCTGCCATCAACCGTGGTCTTGGCGATATCGATAGTGCGTGCCGCCAAGCGGACGGCGCCGCTCACCGTGCAGTCGCGGATGGAGAGGCTCTCGCCTACTGCAATTATGTCGCGGCCGATGGACGCATCGTCCAAGTTGAGGGCCTGACCTGCCCAGTACAGGTCACCTTCGACGCCGGACGAATTGGCGTCATTGTCGGTCGCAAGTACGTTGCCTGCGGTGTCCGTGCCGGCGAACGACGCCGTGGGAAGTGCGGTGACCGCTAGAGCGATGAACGCGAATAAGATCGTGATGCGGCCCCACGCTTTGCGGCGCTGGGTCGACGGGAATTGATTACAGGGCATAGTGAATCCTTCGTCAGATGCTCGACATGCACCTAACAGGGTACCCAACGCGTGGGCGCTCTAAAAGAACCTCTCGGTTGCATTTCGAAGGATGAGCCCGCGCCACCTACTTTTTGCGGTGCAAAAAGCGTGCGATGTCATCCTCGGTGGGGCTTTTGATATCAAAGCGCAGCGACAGCCAGCGCAGTCCCATGGTCACCACGACGCAAACGACCAGTGCGACGACATTGCTGACCAAGCCGCTCATGACAAGGCAAACATAGCTTGCCGATCCGGCGATGGCCGCGATGGCATAGAAGTTGGTGCGCTGGAAGATACCCGGCACCACACCCATAAAACCATCTCGCAACATGCCGCCGCCCACCGCGGTGAAAAAGCCCATCATGATGCACACCGCCGGCGCAAAGCCGTAGACAAGCGCCTTGTCCGCTCCGGTGGCGGCGTAGATGCCGACCGAGATGATATCGAGCAGGGGAATGAGTTTTTCGGGCTTGTCGACGATTGCCGGGAAAATATAGATGATGGCTGCCGTGGCAATGGAAAGCGGGAGTGCCATCGGCTGGTTGAGGATGTAGACGTTGCCGACCTGGAGCGTCATATCGCGCAAAAGACCGCCGCCCAGTCCACAGACCACGGCGAGCGCGACGGCGCCTACCAGGTCGAGTTTGTGCTCGCGTGCGACTAACACGCCCGAGATCGATGCCGCGACGACGGCGAACATCTCGAGCCAAAACGGGATGGCGACCATGGCATCCGAGGCGTGTGTGGTAACGATCATAGCGGCGGCAACGGGCAAGATGGGGTCCTTTGGATTGTGGGTTTAGACAATGCCCGTACATAGTACATGTTCG
>CAUBWQ010000008.1 GCA_958439775.1 uncultured Collinsella sp.
GCAGATCTTATTGTTGTCCTGGTCTTTGCCGTTCGATTCTATTGCCAGGTACTTAATGTCTTTTTTCTCGGTTTCTTTCTCGACCGTGCGGTCTCGGATGATGTAGGTTCCGTTTGACTGGCGGTCGAACGCAAAAGAGCGGCTGGGCTTGTTGTCATACTCGCCGCCCCATACGTGGATGACCTTTCCATCTTTGTCCGAGTCGTCGTCGACCGACCAAATGCTGTAGCCCGTCTTTTTATGCTCTTCGAAATTGAGCAAGGTGCGGATAGCATACCAGTTTGTATCGTCATTCTTGGTCGTTACGTTCTCAAGGATGAGCTTGCTGGACGTGCCGTCGTTAAACAGGTGGCAGACGTTGCCGCGAACGTTGCCGTCTTGGTTGACGCTTGCGGTACGAAAATAGCCCGCGGGGCGAAGGCGAATGACGAAATTGTCGAGGCTGACCGACGGTGCGGGTGTGTTGTCTGCAAATGCCGCTCGCAGGGGAATGCCCGGCGCTGCGGTTTCGGGCAGGCTTGCCAGCGGCGACAACGCCGCAAGCCCTAGGCCCAGCGTAAACGCTCGGCGGCTGATGGCATGGTGTTCGGTCATAACTTCTCCATTCGCAGAGTGCGGTTATGCGATAGTTTTGGTCACTATACTGACCAGATGTTTAAAGATGCTGGTTTAATTGTCTGCTCGGCGCAATAAATCGGTGGGCGGACGTGTTGGGGTGTTTGTCGTTTTCGTACTGTTGCCACATTTGGGGCGGTTCCGGCGTCCGGCATCCTCGCGTTCGTCGGCTACCGGCATAAGAAAGGGAGGGTCGGTTTACCGGCCCTCCCTGGGTACGAAGCGCTGGGGCACCGCCGCTTGTTAGCGCTGCACTCGTGTTTTCCGTTGCGCTCGCGAGTCGCTTAGCGCTTAATCTCGATATCCTCGAGCTTAACATCCATGGCCTTGGTCTTTGCCTCGGCGATATCATCGGCAAATTCCAGAGACTTCATCATGGTCTCGACGGCGTCCTTGTGCTCCTCGACATTGTCGATGCGCACGTACACGCTGCCGCCGTCAACGTCGGTGAAGTACTCGGTCGTCACGCCGCCCGAGTGCGTAAAGTAGGCGCTGCGCCAGGTCTTGCCGTTGTACTTAACGGGATCGCTCTCGGTCCATCCGGAGTTGGCCTTCCACTTTGCCTCGTAGTCAAACAGTTCATCGGCGTTCTTGTCAGGATCGAAGACGGGGATGAAGCGGTCGCTGGCGTGCTCGCTCTCGGTGAACTTAAACTGGGCCCTATCGGCCGTGTCGCCGGCAGCGTCGGTGATCTCGACGCCCTCGGGGACTTCGACCTTAAACCAAATGAAGTCGGTCCTCATATCCACGGCTGGTTTTTCTGCTCCGCCGCCACCGCCACTTCCGGTCGCGCCGCCGCTGCCACCGCAGCCCACCAGGGCAACTGCGGCAAAGAGACTGATGCAGAGGGTGAGAATCGCAAAGGCCTTCTTTTTCATGGTCGTGTCCTCCTCGATCTGTAACCGCCCATGGATTACCTGCCTTTACTGTACGCGCGAGCGGCTCGTTCAGGTGGGCCATGTGTCCCATTCTGGGGGCCTGATTTGCGCCGACAAGTGGCAATATGCTCGGGTGCCCAACCCCGGGGAGGGTCGATGCTGCCGACCCTCCCCGGGGTTGGGCGCCCTCGCTTTTAACGGAGCGCGTGCGCGGATGCGGGTGGAGCCTTGTATGCCCCAGTTTGCGCTGCCCGGGAGTCTCGAAAGGTGGGCCATATGTCCCATGTTTGGGGCAGGCGCATGGGACGGCACGGCTCGGCATCGGCTTTTTCATGTTGCGCAACAGCGCCCTGGGTGGGGGCGTATAGACTTGGCTGTGACAAAAGCTAAACCACGAAAGGTCGAACGATGTTCTGTCAAAAATGCGGACAGCAAGTGCCTGATGGATCGACGTTTTGTACGCACTGTGGGGCCTCGCTGGCGGGTGGCTCCGCGCCGACGCCTACGGGCGCTGGTCCTTCCTCTGCCCCGGGCCTGACCCAGTCGATGCCGCCGGTTGCGCCCGCGCCTCAAAAGCCTAAGAGCAAGGCGCCGGTCATTATCGCGGTGGCGTGTGCCGCCGTGGTACTCCTCGGGGGTGGCACGGTGTTTGCGCTCACGATGCTTAACGGGTCCAAGAGCTCTGACACGCAGATTTCGGTGATCGATACTGGGTCTTCGGACGAGAAAGATTCTTCTGCCAAGAAGAAGGATGACAAGTCCAAGGCCAAGGAGTCTTCGTCGTCCCATGGCGAGGCCGTGCCCGAGGACGAATCGGCCTACTACGGCTCGGCCGATTCGGACGATTACCTGACCGACGTGCATACGTACACGAACGACATGCATCCTTATAGCATGTCGATTCCCAACCGTTTTGAGATGGAAGATACTCCCAGCGGCAGCAGCACAAGGTACGAGGATCCGGAGACGGGTTTTGTGATCGGCCTGTCTGGCTACGTCAACGTTAACGACGAAACTGCACACGAGATGTTCGTCGATGCGGACACCTCGGGCAAGGCCGACCTCTATACCGCAGAGGGCGACAACTGGTACGTGGTCTCGTGGTGCGAGGACGATACGATCATTTACGAAAAGACGATCGTCACGGATTCGACGATTGCCACGGCGCATTTGGAGTACTCGACTGCAAACCGCGACATGGGGTCGAAGATTATCGACACGCTGCTGCCGACGTTTCAGGTGGACTAGGCGCCTGTGTCTATAGCCGGCAATCGGAAACGCCGATAGCCAGAGCTCCTGACAGCCTTTGTCTTATGGGCTAGACTGACTTGGACAAGATCGATGAATGGGACAACCGCTTCCTGGCGTCGTTGTCCCATTTTTTGTTATGCGTGCGGCCCGTGGTGGCCGGCGCGGTGGGCAGAGGTGTTTCGATGAGCCAAGAGATGATGGATAAAACCTGTCGCGGTTTTGCCGAGGCGTTGGCTGCACGCGAGCCGGTTCCCGGCGGCGGCAGCGCCAGCGCGTTTGTGGGGGCACTGGGCGCCTCGCTGTGCGGGATGGTTGCTCGCTATGGCGCGACGAACCCCGCGCTTGCCGATCGCGCAGACGATCTGACGCACGCGTTTGCCCAGGCAGACAAGCTGGCTCAGGAGCTTGTGGGTCTGGTTGCCGAGGACGTTCGTGCGTACGGCCAGGTGTCTGCGGCATACGGTGTTCCGCGCGATGATCCGGCTCGACCGGCTGCGATTCAGGATGCGCTGCACGTGGCAGCCATGCCGCCGTACCGCATTATGGATGCGTGCGGTCGTGCGCTGGCGCTGCTCGAGGACATGGCGGACAAGGGCTCCCGACAGCTGCTCTCCGATGTGGCATGTGGCGCCGTGTTTTGCCGCGCGGCCATGCAGGGCGCGAGCTTGACGCTCTTTGCGAACACCACGTCTATGAAGGATCGTGCCCGCGCCGAGGAGCTCGAGGCTGCATGCGACGAGCTGCTCGATACGTGGCTGCCGCGCGCCGATGCGCTGGCGCGCCGTGCTGCCGACGCCGCAAGGAAGAGGGGATAGCCATGGCAGAGCTGCTGAAGGGTGTTCCCGTTGCCCGCGCTTTGACCGAGGAGCTCGCTGCTCGCTGCGTGGCTTTGCGCGAGCGCGGCGTTGTGTCGACACTGGCCATCGTTCGTGTGGGCGAGCGCGAGGACGACCTGTCCTACGAGCGCGGTGCGCTCAAACGCTGCGAGAAGGTTGGCATTGAGGCTCGCCGCGTATTGCTTCCCTCCGATGTTTCGCAGGATGAGCTGCTGGCGGCTATTAAGGGCATCAATGCTGACCCCTCTGTTCATGGCTGCCTGATGTTTCGTCCGTTGCCCGTTGGGCTTGACGAGGATGCAGTTGCCGCGGCACTCGATCCTGCCAAGGATGTTGACTCCATGACGCCGGCCTCGCTGCTCACCACGCTTTCGGGGCGAGGCGAGGGCTTTGCTCCTTGCACGGCCGAGGCCGTGCTGTCGTTGCTGGACCATTACGGCCTTGAGCTGGACGGTGCCAAAGTCGCGGTCGTCGGTCGATCGCTGGTGATTGGCCGTCCCGTTGCCGCCATGCTTACGGCTCGCAATGCCACAGTGACGACGTGCCATACGCATACGCGCGACTTGGCTGCCGAGTGCCGTTCTGCCGACATTGTTGTTGCCGCGGTTGGACGTGCGCGCACGATTGGCGCGGATGCGGTCCGCGAGGGTCAGACGATCGTCGATGTGGGCATCAACTGGGATGAGGCCGCCGGCAAGCTGGTCGGCGACGTCGATTTTGATGCTGCGGAGCCGATCGTTAACGCCATCACACCTGTGCCGGGCGGCGTGGGGGCTGTGACCACTGCGATTCTCGCCAAGCACGTGATCGAGGCGGCGGAGCGCGCATCGAAATAGGTGTTTTGGGCTGTTTGAGGGGTTAGCTATATACCACGCGGTCAAAAAATGCCAAATATGAGTACTGCTGCCAAGATAGTCACATATGTTTTATGACATTTGAGCTTCCTAGCGATATCCATTATCGTTAGGAAGCCAATTTTATTGAACCTATGGGGAATAACGTTGTTTTGCTTTTGGACAAATGGGGATTTCTGGCACTCGTTACAAGGAAATTTGCTACTACTAAATTGGTGACAGTACTCATATTTGGCATTTTTTGCCCACAGGGGCTGCCGGGGCGGCGGTTTCGCCCTTTTTGCGCCGAAGCGATACACTGTTGCCGTTTGATTTCTTCGCTCAAGGAGGATGCGCATGCCGTGCACAACGATTTTGGTTGGTAAGAACGCGAGCTACGACGGGTCGACGCTTGTCGCCCGCAATGAGGACTCGTCCAACGGGGTGTTTGAGCCCAAGCGCATGCGCGTGGTGCATCCCGACGAGCAGCCTCGTGTCTACACGAGCGTCCTGAGTCACCTGACCGTTGAACTGCCCGACAACCCCATGCGCTACACGAGCGTCCCCGACGTCGTTCCCGGTCACGGCATTTGGGCCGAGGCCGGTTTCAACGAGCTCAATGTTGGCATGTCCGCAACCGAGACGCTCACCACCAACGAGCGCGTCCGCGGCGCCGATCCGCTCGTGGACTACGTGCCCGCCAAGGGCAACGAGGGCGAGGACGGCTATGTTCCGGCGCAGCCCGGCGGTCTGGGTGAGGAGGACATGGTGACCCTGGTGCTGCCGTATGCCAAGTCCGCCCGCGACGGCGTGCGTATCCTGGGCGACCTGCTCGAGCGTTACGGCACCTACGAGAACAACGGCATCGCCTTTAGTGACGTGGACGAGATCTGGTGGCTCGAGACCATCGGCGGCCACCACTGGATCGCCAAGCGCGTGCCCGATGACGCCTATGTGACCATGCCCAACCAGCTGGGTATCGACAGCTTTGACCTGGACGATGCCGAGGGCACCCAGGCAGATCATATGTGCTCTGCCGACCTGCGCTCCTGGATGGCCGAGTGGCATCTGGACCTGACGCTGGGCGTCGAGGGTGACGGTCCGGCGACGGTCTTCAACCCGCGCGAGGCCTTTGGCTCGCACAGCGACAGCGACCACGTCTACAACACGCCGCGCGCTTGGTACATGCAGCGCTGCCTCAACCCCAGCGATGTATGGGACGGTCCCGACGCCGACTACACGCCCGAGAGCGACGACATCCCTTGGAGCCGCGTGCCCGAGCGCAAGGTGACCATCGAGGACATCAAGTACGTGCTTTCGAGCCACTACCAGGGCACGGAGTACGACTGTTACGGCAGCAAGGGCACGCCCGCCACGCGCGGCGCCTATCGTCCCATCGGCATCAACCGCAACAGCCAGCTCGCCGTGCTGCAGCTGCGCCCCTATGCGCAGCCGGCGTATCGCGCCGTGCAGTGGATGGCGTTTGGCTCCAACTCGTTTAACGCGCTCGTCCCGCTGTATGCCAACGTCGAGGCCATGCCCGAGTACTATGCCGACACCCAGGCGCGCGTGACGTCCGAGAATTTCTATTGGGCAAATCGCCTGATCGGTGCCTTGGCCGATGTTCGCTTCCATGAGTGCGGTCGCGCCGTCGAGGATTATCAGGAGAAGGTCGGCGGCATGGGCCACAAGCAGATTCACGACGTTGACGCTGTCGTAGCCGCACTGCCCGAGGCCGAGGTGTCTGCCGAGCTCGCTCGCGCCAACGAGGCCTTTGCCGAGCTCGTGCGCGTGGAGACCGATGCCCTGTTGGGCAAGGTGCTCTACACCACGAGCTGCGCCATGAAGAACTCCTTCGCGATGAACGATAACGTGAGGTAAAGACAACCCTGCAGCGAACGAGCGGGGCAAACGCCGTCAAAGGCTTTGCCCCGCTCGACTCCTATCTTGGCGGTAAAACGATTTTGTGTCGTTCGCCCAATCTTGGGTACAAGAAGGCCAATGCAGTTGTTCATGATTGGAGCCAACCATGGTTATGAAACTCGATCAGCTTGTTAACGGTGCCATCAACGTGGGCTTCGGCGCCGCCGCCGTTGCCGTCGAGGGCGGCAAGAAGGTTCTCGACGACCTGGGCACCAAGGGCGAGCAGGTCCGCAAGGATGCCGGCACCCCCGATATCGCCCGCAGCGTGTCCGACATGTTCGAGCAGGCGGGTGGCACCATCTCCGACCTGACCGAGCGCCTGGGCATGCAGGGCGAGACTGCGGCACAGCGCGTGCTCGACGAGCTCATCCTGGCCCGCGTCCGCGTTATGACCGGCCCCGAGCGCACGGCCTTCCTGGCCCATGTGCGCGACATCGTCGATTCGGTCGAGGACAACGTGACCTCGGTGCCCGTCGAGTCTGTTGAGCCCGACGACGCAGAGGACGCCGAAGAGGCCGAGTAGCAGCGCAGATGGCAGATTCCACCACCGACTACAACAATCTAGATCCCTTGGGCGACGAGACGGCGGTTGTCGATGAGGTCGAGGCCGCCGTCTCGGGCGCTCGCAAGAAGCCGCGCGCTGTCGATATGGTCCCCGAGGAGCCCGACGCGATGGCGCCGGACGAGGAATACCAGCTCACGCCGGCGGGTCGTCGCGAACGCATCGGGCAAATCGTTCGCCTGGTCAAAAAGTACCGCGTATGGGATAACCTCACGCCGGTGCGCCTACGCCGCCTGCTCGAAGAGCTCGGCCCCATGTTCGTCAAGATGGGGCAGATTCTGGCCAACCGCTCCGAGATTTTGCCGCAGCGGTTTTGCGACGAGCTGCGTCGCCTGCGCTCCGACGTAGAGCCGGTGCCATATGAGGTAGTGCTCCGACGCAATCGACCCCAATCCGCTCGGAAGCGCTTCTCTTGCGCAAGTTCACCGTGCCCGTCTGGTGACCGGCGAGGATGTGGCCGTTAAGGTGCAGCGCCCCGGCGCGCAGCAAGTCATGGCGCAGGACATCGACATCATCCGTTCGGTGGTGCGTATCGTCTCCAAGTTCGTCAACACCGACCAGTTTGTTGACCTGCACGGCGTGGTCGAAGAGCTGTGGACCTCGTTTCGCGAGGAAACTAACTTTTTGGCCGAGGCCAAAAACCTCAACGATTTCTATGAGTTCCACAAAAGCATGCATAGCGGTGCTCGACGACGGCTTTTTCCATGCCGACCCGCATGCGGGAAACATCATTCTCAAGGATGGTATCGTCTACTTTATCGACCTGGGCATGGTCGGGCGCATGTCGAGTCACGACCGCGGTATCGTCAAGGATATGATTTTTGCCGTGGCCGAGGGCGACGTGCCCAAGCTCAAGGATTCGCTCATGCGCTTTGCCGTGACGCGCGGCGACTCGGCCGAGCTAGACCATTCGGCCTTTTTGTCCGATTTGGACTTTATCGTTGCCGATTTTGCGGGGCTCGATCTTAAGGACCTGGATATCGGCGAGTTTTTGACCTCGCTGCTAAACCTGGCGCGCAAAAACGATGTTGAGCTGCCGAGCGTGGTGACAATGTTCGCCCGCGGTATGGTGACGCTCGAGGGCCTTCTGACCGAGTACATGCCCAACGTCAACATGATCCAGATCATCCAGACGCACATCAAAAACGAGAAAAGCACCTATGCGCGCGTGCGCGATATGGGGCGCGATCTTGCAGCGAGCAGCTATCGAGCGGCAAAAGGCTCGCTCGAGGCGGCCGAGTATCTGGGCTTGGCGTCGCGCATGCTCACGCGCGGCCAGCTTAAGGTGAACACGCAGATCATGAGCAGCGACAGCTGGGTGGAATTATCGATCGCATGTCGATGGCCATTGTGATCGCCGGTCTTTTTATCGGTTCGTCGGTGGTGTACTACGCGCGCATCGAGCCGGTTGTGTTCGGTATCCCGGTCATTGGCTTTATGGGCTACGTGAGCGCGCTGGTGCTGGCGCTGATGTTGGGCCGCAATATCTGGCTCAACAGTCACGGCGGCAAGCACTAGAGGCTGCGGCCGTCACCGCATTTTCCTATCGCAAACAATAGCTTTTACCTTGGGCTTCGCCTGCGTGCGAGGCCCTTTTGCGTGATACCATTTTGACGGTAATAATCGATGGCCTAGATGGTGGTGCGGAGACGCACGAATGCGCGGTTATCCTGCGCATTTGGGAGAATCGGGGTGCAAGTCCCCAGCTGTACCAGTAACCGTAATTCCTCTTGGCTCGGGATGCTCGCGTCGCAGATCGGACGACGTGCCCGAGTCGTTAAGGTTAAGTCGGATCGCCTCCCGTCTTGCATGCGGCTGCGGCTTTTGCCGCCGGTGTGCATAGGGCTCTGGAGGGAAGGGGGACCCCGATGGGGGAACTCGAGCGCAACATGCGCGATGACGTGGGGCAGTCTCAAGGCAACGCTCCAAGTACAGACAGTAGGAGACAAATGGATATGTTTGAGGACGAGCGCCAGCGCGTCTCGCATCGCCGTGGCGCAATTGCGCGCGGCGTAGCCAAGCGCGGCCTGGTGGCATTCCTGGCCTTCGCGATGGCCTTTGGCACCACACCGGCTCAGCTGTGGGCCGAGGGCGCCGAGGGCATTGCCGAGGCTGTGGCTCAGGCGGCACCGCCTGCCGAGAATGGCTCTGGTGAGTCCACGACAAGCCCTGCTGCCGACCTCAATGCGAGCGGCGTGGTGGCGAATGGGGGCACTGCCGAGCAAGATGCCGCCGCGACAGCTTCGGGCCCTACCGACAAGACTGAGGACGATAGCGCTGCCGGCAATGAGGCGTCGGCTGCATCGACGTCCGATGCCTCGAAGCAGGACGCCGCCGTTGTCTCTGCCGCTGGAGAGGCCAAGGCTCAGCCTGCCAAGGCCGCAAGCCAAGAGGTCACGGCCACGTGCTCCGTCGTCGGCACCGACGCCGAGGGCGCCCAGCAGACCTGGGCCGCCGCCCAGCAGATCACGCTGAAGGAGGGCTCGACCGCGGCCGACCTCTCCGAGCAGCTCTTCAAGCAGGCCGGCCTCAAGGCCGACTACGACCCCAACGGCTCCTGGGGCTGGGCGCTCAACACGATCACGTCGCCCTTCGATAAGGACCGCAAGCTCGGCTACGACCCGGCGACCGGCGCGTACTGGCAGCTGTTCGTCAACGGCAAGGCCTCCGACGCCGGCGCGGGCGGCTACACGCTCAAGGACGGCGACTCCGTCGTCTGGTGCTACTCGAAGTACGGCGACCCCGCGCCCGAGCAGGTTTCCGTCACGATGGAGATTATTGGCAAAAAGGCCGAGATGGCTCAGCGTTGGACGAGCCCTTCGACCCAGGTGTTTGCTAAGGGCACGTCGATTAAGGATGCCTCTGCTGCTTACTTCGATGCCCTTGGCATAAAGTCAAAAATGTACGACCAATTTGGCTATTGGGGCGTCTATAGTCTCGTATCTCCGCTTGATGGCACCGAGCTGTCGGGTGCATGGTCGTTCTTTGTCGACGGCGTTCCTGGGTCTCAGCTCGATAGCGATTACGTGCTCAAGTCTGGCGACAAAATCGTCTGGGCTTTTGCTCCCGGCGATACTGTGCCTGGCGTCGACAGTGTTGTTGTTGACCCGGGTGCCGCACGTCCTAACTGGGATAGCGATTGGCCTGGTTATACGAGCGCCGACAAAGTAACCGACGCTCCTGTGCCTACGAAGGACGCTGAGGCAAAATGGGTGAGCGAGCTCAAGGGCTCGAACGAATGGAGCAAGGGTATTTCCGACCCGTTGCTGGTCGGTGACTACCTCTACGTGGCCGTTGGTTCCAAGCTGCTCAAGAAAAATGTCGACACGGGTGAGACCGTTGCCGAATCGCCTTTGGCGGCAAAGATCGATTCGACCTCGCGTATGGTATACACCGGTGGCGTGATACTCGTGCCGCTTTCGAGCGGTCGCCTGCAGGCGCTGACGGTTGATGCTCTGGCGACAGTTTGGGTAACCGATGAGTTGCCTGCTGGCCCCGATGGTGCTCAGCAGTCCCTTGCGTCCATTACGGTTCGTGACGGCTTTGCCTACTTTGGGACGGCATCGGCTAGCTGGTCCGACTCGAGCGACGGCTACCTGCTCTGCGTGCGCATCTCCGATGGCAAGGTTATGTGGCAGCATAAGAACGAGAACAGCAAGGGCTATTACTGGGCCGGCTTAGCGTTCTCGGGCAATTATGGCGTCATCGCAGATGATTCCGGTACGGTGAGCACGGTCGACTCCGAAACTGGAAAGACCGTTGCGTCGCTCAAGATTGCCGAGCGCGTGCGTACGACGGTGCTGGTCGATGGATCGATCGCTTATGTCGTGAGCGCCGATGGCGTTTTGCATAAGCTATCGGTTGGAACGGACGGAACGCTTTCCGAGCTTGGCAAGGTGACGTTTGGCTGCAGCTCGACCTCGACGCCGGTGCTGGCCAACGGCAAGATTGTGGTCGGAGGCGCATCGACCGAATCCTTTATGGACGGCTACACGAATAAGAACACGTATCACTACGGTCAGCTTGCAGTGATTGATGCAGAGACGCTTGCTGTGGACTATTCCATTTGCAAGGCGGACGGCAGCTATATTCGCCAGGGGACTTCGGGCGGCGGTGACGTAAAGTCGCAGCCGGTTGTTTCTGTCCAGAATGGCGAGACGTACGTCTACTTTACGTCTAACAACAACCCGGGCGGCATCTATCGCTACCGTATTGGCGACGACGAGGCCGAGCTGCTTTATACGCCCGCGGCGGGCGACCAGCAGTACTGCATGGCTTCCATTTCGGTCGGATCCGATGGCTCACTCTACTATGTCAATGACTCGGGCAAGTTGTTTGCTGTCAAGGGTAATGGCCAAAGGGTCAAACGCTATACCGTGACGTTCGACGCCAACGGTAAGGATGCGGCGATGCCCGATTCTCAACGCGTGAAGGAAGGTAAAGCGGCGACGGAGCCCTCGACTAAGCCGCGGTGCAAGGGCTACACCTTTGCCGGTTGGTACACCGATGTTGCCTGCACAAAGGCGTATGACTTTAGCGCTGCGGTGACGGCCGACCTGACGCTGTATGCCAAGTGGACCAAGAATGCCGTTAACCCTGGCGGTAATGGTGGCGCTGGTTCGAATGGCGGCGGTTCTGGTACCGGTACTGGTTCCGGCACTGGCGCTGGCGCGGGTTCTGGCTCCGGCTCGAAGGGCGGCGCTATTGCCCCGGGCAAGAAGCCGGTGACCAAGACGACGGTGTCGACCAAGACCGAGACCAAGGAAAACAAGTCCGACAAGAAGGATGAGAAGAAGTCTGACAAGAAGGACAACAAGTCAGACAAGAAGTCCGATTCCAAGTCCGATACGGGTGCTGCTTCCACGACCACTGCTAAGAAGTCCTCTAGTGCTTCCGAGCAGGAGACTGGCACCAACCCGCTCGCCATTGTTGGCGTTGCCGCCGGCGTCATCGGTCTCGCCATCGTCGGCGTGTTCGTGTTCACCAAACGTCGGTAGGTGAGGGCTGTGTCCAATAAATCCAAGGACGCTGACCCCAAGCAACCAGATTCCTCGTTCATTCAGTTCGATGATGCAAAGCAACAGGGCGCCGTTTCGGCGGCGTCCGCCCCTCGATGGAAGGCGCTCCTTGGCGTTCTGACTGCCGCATGCGTCGTTCTGATCGTGGTCTCTCTGGGCTTTGTCCATCCCTCCGAGAGCGGTGCTTGGTCCATTGATTGGATCGTCCAGACCGTGGCGGGGGAGAGCATCGTCGCCAAGGATGGCAATGGGTCCGGCTCGACTGTCGCTTCGGGCAAGGCCGGGTCCAAGGATTCCAAATCTTCTGATGATACGAATGACGGGTCTAGGGGTTCTGACAAATCTGACTCCAAGAAAGATTCTGAGTCTTCGGACAAGGAATCGGACAAGAACTCGGATAGCAAGAAAAAAAAAAAAAAAGGAGCGGGAAATAAAAAGACTGACAACAGTCAGTCGGCTTCTCAGAATTCGGCAACGTCCGGTGGGCCTTCTGCCGTTCCTGATAACAGTAATGCCCCCTCGGGCAACCAGAGCGTCTCTCAGGAGTCTAGCTACGTTACCGTGACTGTCTCGGTTACTTCGAGCGCTGTGGGCAATCCTGTGTCCGCTGGTGGTACCTACACCTTTAATGAGGGAGCAACTGCCTACGACGCTCTCTGCGCGCTGGGTCTTTCTATAAATGCGCGTGGCTCGTCGTTTGGCACTTATGTTGCCGCCATCGGTGGCCTGGCCGAGAAGGATGAAAACTATGGAAGCGGTAGCGGCTGGTGTTATTCCGTCAACGGCACAACGCCCATGACAGCCTGCAGCAACTACGTTCTCTCAAACGGCGACAACGTGATCTGGTATTACGTGACAGGCTAGGGGCCTCGACATATCGCATCAAACGGGCGTTTCGGACAAACATCCGAGACGCCCGTTTTTATGCGAATGGGACGTCATTTCCCAATCGAGGCTCAACCGGAAATTGCATCCCGCCCTGTAGGCGAATTCCGGGACGCAGTTTCCCGTTGGGGCGGGTTTCGGAAAGCGTGTTCCGCTCTGAGGGCTCATTCCGGGATAGACTTTCCGAAGCAGCGCCCATTGGGAAGCTGCGGACCGTATTGGGCATCGATTTTGGGATGCGCTTTCCGCTAGAGCCACGTTGCGGAAGCTGTGTCCCGTTCTGAGGCTGCAATCTGGGACGCGCTTTCCGCGGGGCGACCATGGGGAAACTACTACCCATTCCGACGCTGCGGCCCGCCTTGTGCGCCTTCCTCGGCAGGCTCTGCAAACAAAAAACCGGTTGGAACGGGAATTCCAACCGGTTATACATTCAAGCAAATAGTGAATCGACTACGACCGTGCGCCCTCGAGGAAGAAGCGGCGGCTGAAGTAGTTGTACCAGGTGACGAGGAACGTGGCGATGGCCTTCATGGCTTGGTAGCCGATGCTCAAAAACGTGACGCCCACAAACATATACAGGTCGTTGAGGCCCAGGCCGATCACCGACAGGATGGTGAAGATCGTGAACTCGCGCTTGCGGCTCATGCCTTCGCGGTGGTCGAACACGTACTTCATGCTGAGCCAGTAGTTGACCACGACGGACGTGATAAACGAAACCGTGGTGCTCATCAAAAAGTCGAGGTGGAACAGCTCGACGAGCGCAATGAGCATGCCCCAGTCGATGCCAAAGGAGATAAGACCCACGACAGCAAACTTGAGGAACTGCTTGGTATGAGGTTGTGCCAGCGCCTTGCGCACGTAATCACATCCAATGCGTTGATGAATCGAGCAGAGGATACTTTAGAGCTTTTACAAGGGAAACGTAAGGTCTTTGCCAATAACTATATGAACTCGCCAAATTTTCAAGAGCTAATCCGCAAACGTTAAAAAGTTGCCCGTAAACGAGCGACACCCACGGACGATACTGCGCTGAGTGCGCGTCGTCCGTGGGCGCCGTAATGCTGCAGGGGTTTCGAGCTATTTTGTCTCGTTGCCCTCCAGGAAGATTTTTCGGGTCACAAAGTTGTAGGCCATGACAAGCGCGGTGGCACAAATCTTGGCGCTATTGGC
>CAUBWQ010000009.1 GCA_958439775.1 uncultured Collinsella sp.
GGAACAGCTGCAGCGCAACCTTGGCGCCGTGCTTGTGGACGGCATCGGCCAGCGCCTTAAACGTGGGGATCTGAGCGTCGGTCGCCAGCTTGGGCGTGGGGCTCGCGGTCATGACGGGAGCAACGTCGCCGATGACGATGTAGCTCACGCCGCCACGGGCCAGGCGCTCGTAAAAAGCCAGGCTGCGCTCGCCGATGGAACCGTCGCGCTCCTCGTAGCCGGTGGTCAGCGGCGGGAACATAATGCGGTTCTTGAGCTCAAGGGGGCCAACCGTAATGGGCTGGAGCAACTTGGATGCAGGTGCGGTCATGGATATTCCTCTCTTGTAGGCGCGGCGGCGATGATGCCGCGTAGTTGTCTAGAGGATATGGCATGGGAATACAACAGCGCAACGGAAATCGGCGAATATCAGGTGGCAGCAGGTGGATGGGGCGTGGCGGCCCGTCGGTTTGTCTCAATCTGTAACAGTTACTCGGCAAAACCGGGTCTTACTGTTACAGATCGAGATTTTGTTTGAGAGGCCGAGAATTGGACCGAAAACACGGTCCCGAAATAACAAAAAAGCTCGCCGGCTAGGCCGACGAGCTGCAAGTTCTTGGTCGCGGGGGCAGGATTTGAACCTACGACCTCCGGGTTATGAGCCCGGCGAGCTACCAGACTGCTCCACCCCGCAATGTCTGGGCGCCTCATGTGCGCAAGAAAGAATATTACGCGGGAGTTCGGTAAACGGCAAGGAAAATCTCGTAGAGCATAATTCCTTCATATTTAAACCCCTCAGCCCCTATCACCGTAAACGAATCGCAGCCGAGCGCCGTCGACGGCACGTATACAATGGTGCGCGTCCTTTTATGCCGACACTGGGAGTAGACATGCTGCTCGCTATCGATATGGGAAATACGCAGACGGCCATGGGCCTGTTTGACGGAGACGAGCTGGTGCAGTCGTGGCGCATGCCCACCGACCGCTCCTATACCGCCGACGAGATCCACGTGCGCCTGATGGGCTTCTTTAAGATGTACGACCTCTCGCTCGGCGCGGTCGACGCGATCGCCTTTGCCGGCGTGGTGCCGCAGCTCTCGCGCGAATGGCACGCTGTGGCCGACCGCATTGCCGCAGACGCCATCGTCATCGGGCCGCAGACGGCCGCCGTGACCAAGCTGCGTGCGGCGCGACCCCAGGCCGTGGGCGCCGACCGCGTAGCTAACGCCGTCGCAGCCGAAGCTTTCTACGGCGCGCCAGCGATCGTGGTGGACTTTGGTACCGCGACCAATATCGACGTCATCGATGAGGACGGCTATTACATTGGCGGAGCGATCGCGCCGGGCATCCGCATCTCCATGGACGCGCTAGCTGCCCGCGCTGCCAAGCTCGCCAGCGTTCCGCTCGAGGCGCCCGAGCACGCCATCGGCCGTGACACCGAGGAATGCATCAAGGTCGGCGCCGTGATGGGCGCCGCCGCCATGGCCGAAGGCCTGGTCGCGCGCATGAAGCGCGAGCTGGGCCGCGACGATGCCACCGTTATCGCCACAGGCGGTCTCGCCGGCATCGTCGCCGATTCGACCGATGCCTTCGACGTGGTCGACGGACAGCTCACCATCAAGGGTATCTGCGAAATCTACCGCCGCATGCAGGAGCTGGGATAGGACAGGGGCTTAAGTCGAGCACGCCCGATGCCACAGTCCCCGCAAATGCTCGCCAAGCCTATTCCTCAAAATCGAAAAATTTTCAGTTTTGAGGAATAGGTCCGAGGTGCTACCCCGCAGTCACGCAAAGCCCTCCCCGGCACAGTGAACTGCGCCCCAAATCTTGGACGCCCTAAATAGCGACTAGGCCGCAAGGGCCTGATTCCGGAACTCCTCCGGGGTCAGGCCCTTCAATCTTACCTGCCTCCGGCTCGTGTTCCAGTGGACTATGTATTCCTCCAGGGCGCGTATGAAATCCTCGAACGTCTTCCACTCGCGGCCCCGGGAGAACTCGTCCTTGACGTGGCCGAAGAGCTGCTCGGTGGCGGCATTGTCGATGCAGTTCGCCTTCCTGGACATGCTCTGGACGATACCGGCGGCCTCGAGCCTGGATGTGTACGAGGCGTGCTGGTACTGCCAGCCCCGGTCCGAGTGCATGGTCGGGGCGGCGCCCTCGGGGATCTTGGACAGCAGCTCGTCGAGCATCCTCACCTGCTGGCCCATGTCGGGCGTGGTCGATATGTCGCTCGCCACGATCTCCTTGGTGCAGAAGTCCAGCGTCGGGGCCCAGTAGGCCTTGCCGCCGGCCACCTTGAACTCGGTGACGTCCGTCCCCAGCTTCTGCCACGGGGCCCCGGCGTCGAAATCCCTCGCGATCACGTTCTCGAACGTTCTGCCGACGACGCCCCTGTACGAGTTGTACCTGTGGTAGGCCGTCTCGCGCCTGATGCCGCAGCGGATCCCCATCTCGCGCATCATCTTGAGCACGGTCTTGTCGGCTATCACGGCCCCCTCTTCCGCCCTGAGGCACATCGCTATCTGCCGGTGCCCGCAGCCGTTGGCGGTGCGCGAGAAGATCTCGGCGGCCGCCTCCCGGAGCTCGGGGCGCGTGGGCCTCGGCGGGTGCGCGAGGGCGTAGTAGTAGGTCGACCTCTTGAGCTCGGCGCATGCGAGCAGGTGCCCGAGTGCGTGTCCCTCGGCGCGCAGGGCCGCGACCGCTTCGGCCTTCGCCCTGGTCAGAGCCCGTCCCTCTCGACCAGGGCGCGTAATTTTTTTAGGTAGGCCACCTCGGCCTCGAGCCTGCGGCACCGCTCCTCGAGCTCCTCCTCGCGGGTCCGCGGCCTCGCCCTGGAACCGCTCGGCCGGCCCTTGGGCCTCGGGCGCAGGGCCTCCGCGCCGCCCCGGCGGTATAGCGCGCACCACTTCTTGAGCGGCGACATCGACATTATGCCGAACGCCGCCATCGCCTCGGTCTTCGTCATGCCGCCGTCGACGACGGCGGAGGCGGCGGCGACCTTCTGCTCGTATGTGTACCTGCCCTGCTTTCCGTCCATGCGCAGCAGCACCTCGCTCCCGAATGCGCGGTATATCTCCTGCCATCTTCTCACGGCTTCCGCGGGAAGCGAAAGGGCAATCGCGGCAGATTTATACCCGTGCCCGAGCTCGAAGAGCCCTATGGCCGCCTTCCTGGCCTCGGCATCATGCTTCACCCTCAAATCAACGCGCATAAAGAAAGCCTCCCATTTCTCATGTCCAAGAAATGGGAGGCAGTTCACAGGCCGAAGAGGGCTTCGTTGTCATCGTTATCTTTGAGCGCGGGTGCCTCGCGTTACAGTCCGCGAATTCGTACGGCCTCGGGCGGAAACTCTTGCTCGCCGGCATCGGTCTTGATGGTCGCACGACCCCAGATGTCCAGGCCCGCAAACACACCGACCGCAAGCGGCAAGCCGTTGGGCGACACCGCCGCAACTTGGCGGCCCAGCAGCGGCACCATGTCGAAGTACTCGCCCAGCACGGGAGCCAGCGGCCCTGCGGCGCCTTGCGGCGTGTTGGCAACAACCGCCCAGGCGTCCACGCGGGCCAGCACGGCGGCGGCCAGCGCCTCGACCAGCGCTTCGTCAGCCACGTCCACACCAAGCTCGCTCAGCGCCGAACGCTCAATATCCACCGTCACGGCACCGAACATGCCTGCAGCACCGGCACCGCCGTTCACGGCAACACGCGCGAGCGACGTCTCAAACGCAGGCGCGCCGCACACGATGTCACTCGGCCACTGGATACCCACCTTACCGGCAAGGCCCAACCCCGGCATCGAAGCCGTGCCCACGAGCGCGTCCATCATGCCCATCGCGGCCACAAACGGCAGGCCGTGGAAGGCATGCATGTTCACATCGGGGCGCACAACCAGCGAAAACGTCAGCGAAGCATCGCCCGCGCTCCACGCACACCAGCCCGCGGACACGCCCTCGCGGCCCGCGTCACGCGCCGCGTCGAGCTCGGTGCCGACGGCAACAGCATTCATCTCGATCATCTACATACGCCCCAATTCGCCCACGATATGGCCCACGCGGTCCTCGGGCTCCTTGACCTCGACGCCGTTGTAGCGGAAGAACCGCGCCGGGTCGTGCATCAAGTCCTCGAGCGGCGCCAGCACAAAATCGCGCTCGCCGATCAGCGGATGCGGCAGGCGCAGCTTTTTGCCGCCGTGGGTCTCGCCGTCCATCCACAGCAGGTCCAGGTCGATGGTGCGCGGGCCGTTGGCCTTGGCCTTTTTGGAGCGGTCGCGCCCCAGCTCAGCCTCGATCTTCATAAGCTCGTCGAGCAGCACCAACGGCGCCAGCTCGGTCTTGATCTCGATGACGGCGTTGGCAAACGCGTCCTGGCGCGTCTCGTAGGCAGGCTCGCTCTCGTAGATCTTGGAGGAGTTGGACACGCAGGTGAGTGGAATCTCGGCGATCATCTCGCGTGCAGCGCGGATGTTGTCGCAGCGATGCCCCAGGTTGGAGCCCACAGCCACAAACGCGCGGCGCGGCTGCGGCTTGGCAACCGCCCAGTAACCGTTCAGGAACTGCGCAAAACCCGCGGCGTCGTGCACGCGCACGATGTTGGCACCGGCCTGGATGGCGCCCAGGCACACGCCAAACGTGGCGGCATCGCGCTCGGCGGCCTCGGTCACGCCCGAGACGGCGCCCACAAAGCGCTTGCGCGACACGGCGCACATGAGCGGATAGCCCAGCGACGCCATCTTGGCAGTCTCGCGCTGGATGACGATGTCTTCGTTAGCCGACTTACCAAAGCCCGGGCCAGGATCGATGCAGATGCGGTCGCGCGACACGCCGGCATGGATGAGCGTGCGGGCCTGGTCGGACAGAAAGCCCATGACGCGGCGCATGATGGGCGCCGAATCGGGCAGGGTGAAGCGGCGGAGCTGCGAGGTGGGCACGTAGGCTTCCTCGCGGCGGGCGCTGCGGCGCATCATGGCGGCCAGTCGGTCATTGGACTCCGATGCGGCCTCGGTGGCCTCGGGCGCGGGCGCGACGGTCTCGGCGGCAGCAGCCTGCTCGGCGGCCGGCGTCTCCTGCTCGCTTGAAGGCTCGGACGTGGGCTCCGGTTCGCCAAACGGCAACGAGGGCTGCACCACGCCGCCCGGAAGCTTGGCCTCCGGCTTAGGCTCGCCCAGCAACTTGCCGCGACGGCGGCGAGCCGGCTTCTCGGCCTCACGCGCGGCCTCGGCAGCCGCCTCGCGCGCCTTCTCGGCAACAAACGCCGCTGCCGAGGTATCGAGCTGCACCGTTGCGTGCGTGCGTGCGGGCGCGGCGACCTCGCCGGCATGCATCACGATGACGCCGCAGGTACTCGTCTTAACAAACTCGACCATCTTGGGATCGGTGAAGCCGGTCACGTCGTTGACGATCGAGGCGCCGCAGCGCACGGCCGCCTTGGCAACCGCCACATGACGCGTGTCGATCGAGACGATGGCGCCCTCCTTGGCCAGCGCGCGCACCACGGGCAGCACGCGGCGAGCCTCCTCGTCGGGGTTGACCGGGGTAAAGCCGGGGCGCGTGGACTCGCCGCCCACGTCGATGATGTCGGCGCCGGCGTCGAGCATCGCCAGGCCGTACTCGATGGCGGCATCGGGGTCGAAGTGCTCCCCGCCATCGCTAAACGAATCGGGCGTCACGTTGAGGACGCCCATGATGCGCGGACGGTCAAAGCTGAGCTCGTACTTTCCGCACCGCCATGTCTTGCTGTCGTTCGCCATGAACATCCTCCTAAAATGCCCACGCCGCCGAGCCTGGGGAGCTGGCGGCGGGGTCGCTTTGCACTCAGTCTTTCTATTGTATCCGCGCGCGCGGGCTAGAACGCAAACGCGGCCGCGATGTCGCAAGAAATCAGCAGGTCGGCATTTGCATCCTGATCGGTGGGAGCAAGATTGCAAATGGCCAGCGTATCGCCGGTAAAGTAACGCGTAAGGCCCGCCGCCGGATACACCACGAGCGAGGTCCCGCCCACAATGAGGGCATCGGCCGCGGCGATGGCGGCAACGGCGCCGGTCAGCACGTGCTCATCGAGCGGCTCCTCGTAGAGCACCACATCGGGCTTAATGCGCCCGCCACACGCGGGGCACACGGGCACGCCCGCGGCGTCCTCGTGCTCGCGCGAGCAAATCCACTCGGCGCTATAGACCGCGCCGCACGACTGGCAAATGTTGCGATGGACCGATCCGTGCAGCTCGAACACGCGCTGTGAGCCGGCCATCTGATGCAGGCCGTCAATGTTTTGCGTCACCACGGCATTTAGCTTGCCGGCGCGCTCCAGCTCGGCCAGCTTGGTGTGGCAGCGGTTGGGCTTGGCGCCAAGCGCGATCATCTTGGTGCGGTAGAAGTCGAAGAACTCGGCCGGGTGCACCTCGTAAAAGCTATGCGAGAGCATGGTCTCGGGCGGGTAGGCAAACTGTTGGTGATATAGGCCGTCCACGCTGCGGAAATCGGGGATGCCACTCGCCGTGGAAACGCCCGCGCCGCCAAAGAAGACCACGCGCTTGTGGGTGCCAAACAGCTCCGCCAGCGCGGCGGAGGCCTGTTTGGAGTCCGTTATCGCCTGCGTCATATGAGTCCTCCGTCCGTGTCTCCGGGACGGCGGCGTTCGCACTATCACTCGCGGACTCCGCCCCGCTCTTGTTGCGTTAATCTTAAGCCTGCCAACCCCGTCGAAAGGACACCATGCCTCAGACTTACACTTTCGCCTCGTGGAACGTCAACGGCCTGCGCGCCGTGCTCAAAAAGGACCCGAGCTTTATCCAGATCGCGCAAGAACTCGACGTCGATATCCTGGCGCTGCAAGAGACCAAGCTGCAGGAGGGCCAGGTCGATATCGACCTGCCCGGCTATCACCAAACCTGGAGCTACGCCGAGCGTAAAGGCTATTCGGGCACCGCGGTCTTTAGCCGCCAGGAGCCGCTGCGCGTACTGCGCGCCGATGCGCTGCTGCCCTACGCCGGCGAAGGCGAGGCGGCCGTGCTCGTCGCCCAAGCCGCAACCGAGGGCCGCGTCTGCGCGCTCGAGTTCGACAAATTCTGGTTTGTGGATGTCTACACGCCCAACGCACAAAATGAGCTCGCGCGCATCGACGTGCGTATGGCCTGGGACGATGCCTACAGCGGCTTTTTGAACGCGCTCGAGCGCGAGACCGGCAAACCCGTCGTAACCTGCGGCGACTTTAACGTGGCGCATGAGGAGATCGACCTTAAGAACCCCAAGTCCAACCGCGGCAACGCAGGCTTTTCGGACGAGGAACGCGGCAAGTTTACCGAGCTGCTCAACGCCGGCTTTACCGATACCTGGCGCGCGGCAAACCCCGACGTCGAGGGCGTCTACAGCTGGTGGAGCTATCGCTTTAATGCCCGCAAGAACAACGCCGGCTGGCGCATCGATTACTTTCTGGTAAGCGATTCGATCGCCGCCAACGTTCGCGACACCGGCATCCGCGGCGACATCTTTGGCAGCGACCACTGCCCCGTCACCCTCACGCTAGAGCTCTAGCCCCAAGTAATTCCTCTAGGGGACAGAGGAAAACAGATCATGTGACCCCTCTCCCCCTATAAGGTGCGGTGGAATAGTTCCTGTTTGGGCAGCAAATAGCCAAAAACGAGAACCATTCCACCGCAAGTTCGTGAGGGAACGCGAAATGCCTTACAGCCCGTATTTCACGACGACACGGTTAATGCGACGGCACCAAGGCTTGTACAAGGCAGCCAAGAACACGCAGGTCGCGAGGCCGTGTGTGATATCGAACGGCACTGCCGTGGCAAGACGTGCCATGGCACCCGCCCACGTGAGCGGTTGAACAAAACCGATAATGTCGTAGGCGTTGATCACAACGCCGTACAGCAAACCCGAAGCAAAGCCGTAGGTCAGCAGCGCCGGCATACGCACGGTGCCATCGGCGCGATCAAAAGCGCCGGCATGCGCCAGCGCACCGCCAACGTATCCCACGAGCCCCCAGGCATACATCTGCCACGGCGTCCACATGCCCTGCCCAAAAAAGAAATTGCTGGTCAGCGCCGCCAACGCACCGACCATAAAACCATTGCGGCGACCAAGCGTCGCCCCCGCGATAATGGCGATGGCACTCACGGGTTTAAAGTCGGGAATGGGGCCAAACAAGATGCGCCCCGCCGCGGCCAATGCTGCCAGAACCAGCGTGGGCATAATCTGGCGCAAACCCGGACGAGATGCCTCGTAACCCGCAAAGAACAGCGCGAGCACCAGCGCCACCACAACCAGCATGGCCAATGCTGCCTGCTCAACACCCGACAGCAACGCGGCAGCCATCACCGCCGGCACCGCCAACAACAGCGGGACCTCCAGTTTTGCAAGCAAGCGCGCGACGCGATAATCCGTCATCCCATCACGCCCTATAAAACACGTTATCGGCAAAGAAGTCGGCCGGCGGCTCCATGCAGGCAATCTCGCCGTCAAACATCATGACGACGTCGTCGGCTACCTGCTCGGCAAAGTCCAAATCGTGCGTAGCCATGATGACGGTGCCGCCAGCCTTCGCATGGTCACGCAGGGCGCGGGCGATGATGCGGCGGCTGAACAGGTCTAGACCCTTGGTGGGCTCATCGAGCAATAGCAGTTCGGGGCCGATTAGCAGCAGTTTTGCCAATGCAAGCAGTTGACGCTGCCCGCCCGAAAGATCGTACGGATGGCGTCCATCCAGACCCGACAACCCCAAGCTCGCCGCACGCTCCCGCGCCAAGTTCTCGTCATATCCGCAGGTCGAGGCCCATTCCATCAGCTCATCGCGAACCGTCTCGGCAACCAGCAATGCTTTGGGATTCTGAGGCAGCAGCGCCGCCGAGGCCGCTCCGCGCACCATGCGGCCGCGCTGCAGCTTGGCGGTCTTCGCCAGCACCGAGAGCATCGTCGACTTGCCGCAGCCGTTACCGCCAACAACCGCATGCACCGCACCGGCCGAAAACGACGCATCGAGCCCACGCAACACCCAGCCGGACGCTCGATCGTAGCGAAACCAGCCTTCCGACAGGGTGGTAGCCGACCCGCCGTGCATTTTTTGGAGTATTCTGCTTCCATCCGTGCGCGAGAAGGCTTCCGAGCCGTTCTCGAGCGACGTTTGCGCCACAAATTCGGACGATTTGTCCAATTCCGAACTTTTTTTCGCGCTCGATACGTCCCCGGGCGGCTCCAGAGAACCCAAATTGTCCTCACGCCTGCTGAATACTCCGTTTTTTGCACATCGGATGGCACCCCACCCCAACATGTCATCGGAAAACAGCGATTCTCGGCGTCCCAAAGAAGACATATCCGCCAACTAGCGCACGCGACCGCCCTCAATCCAGTACGTACACGTCGCATACTCGAGCATCGGCCGCGGCTGATGCGTCGCCACAACAACCGTGCAGCCCAGCTCGCGATTCACACGAAACAGCGCGTGCAGGAAATTCTTCTCCGCAACCGGATCAAGCTGAGACGTGGGCTCGTCGAGCAGCAGCACGCGCGGGCGCAACGCCAGAACGGCCGCCAACGACAGCAACTGTTTGCGACCACCCGAAAGCGTGTCAGTATCGCGGTGAAGCCAATCTTCCAGCCCAAAGAAATAGCTGGTCTCAGCTACGCGACGGCGCATCTCATCACGTGCTAGCCCCAAGTTTTCCAGGCCAAACGCCATCTCGTGCCACACGGTTTCGCACACGATCTGGTTCTCGGGATCCTGGAACACATAGCCCACGCGCTCCGCCGATGCCCGCACATCCATGTCGGCGACGGGCTCGCCCAGCACGCGCAGCTCGCCGGAGCGCGTACCCGCCGGCGCGATCTCGGGCTTGAGCAGCGACAGCAGCGTCGACTTGCCCGAACCGGTACCGCCAACAAGCAGTGCAAACGCACCTTGGGAAACACGCCAATCAAGCCCCTCGAGCACCGGTGCCTCGGCCCCGGGATAGGCAAAACTAAGGCCTCGCACCTCAATCGCCGGCGCGGCCGAGCCATATGCCACACCCGCCGCCGAGCTCCTATCCAACCGAGCCATCAGCCAAACCTCTTCTCATCAATCGCGTGCGACGCGCAAGGCAGCATCATCCAGGCAGCGTACACGACATAGCCCAGCCACGGCGCCGGCACCGATAGTTGCGGGTAAAACGAATACTGCATCGTCGCAGTCCACGCCACTGCCGTCGTGGCCATGCCAAACAGCGCAAGTCCAACCAGCGCGGCAACATCGCCGCGCCCCAGCCGATACCGCGCATACGTCGTTCGACGCGTCGCGGCGCCCCACCCACGGGAGCGCATGGCGTCCGCGCGCTCCAGCGAATCTTCCATGCCCCAGCCCATCAACACGCTCGACGCCCGCAGGCGCGATCGCACGGGATCGGTGGGCACGCGGCCCGGCACATCAATCGCATCCTGCACCGCCAGCACCGTACGACCGCGGCGTAAAAACTGCGGGATAAGCCTCATGCACATCGAGATCATGAGCGCAATCACCGGTGCGGCATTGCCCAGCAGCGCGAGCACCTTGTCGTATTCGAGCATCGACGCCGCGGCCTCAAACCACAGCACGCTCGCCACAAACAGCCCGCCCATGCACAGGCCGTATACCATGCTTTCCAGATACACCGCGCGCATGCCAATACGGAACAGCTCCGTCGAGCCCGAGGCGCTAAACAGCGGATTGACCAGCGCGATAATCAAAATCACCGGCAGCTGCCAGCGGAGTGCGCCCAGCGTGCGGGCAGCCCCGCGCGTCGCAAATCCATACGCCAGCCCGCCCGCAAGTGACAGCGCAATCAGCACCGGCTGCATCGAGAACATGGTGAGCCCCAGCGTCAGCACCATGTAGAGGGCCGGCACAGCCGGATGCGACATCGAGAATGCCGCGACGGGCTCGCCGCCAAACTCCTCTTGTATGTTGTCCACGGGCACCCCCGTCCCCTCGCTCAAACGACAGCTCCACAGCACCGCCAACGCCGCACGCAAGCAGTACAAACGTCACGCCGGCGGCACCGACATCGGCCCTCACGCATCAATCGTTACGTGCTCAACATATGCCTGCGGTATCATATTGCGCCGTGTATCGTTTCCAAACACACGTCTCTATAACGTAACAGGAGATCACATGGACGCAACCGCAATTATCCTCGCCGCCGGCGAGGGCACCCGCATGAAGTCGAACCACTGCAAGGTTTCGCACAAGATCCTGGGCAAGCCCATGGTCCAGTGGATCGTCGACGCTACCATCAAGGCCGGCTGCAGCCGCGTCGTGGTCGTCATCGGCAGCCACGCCGACGAGATGCGCGCCCTCATCGATGGCGCCTACGCCAACAGCGCCACCAAGGTCGAGTGCGTTGAGCAGACCGAGCGCCTGGGCACCGGTCACGCCGCGAAGGTCGCGCTCGAGGCCTGCGGCATCGCGCAAGGCCCCGTCGTGGTGCTCAACGGCGACCTGCCGCTCATCACCGCCGACACCGTCGCCAAGTTCGCGCAAACCGTCGCCACCGGCGAGCTCGCCTGCACCGTCATGACCATGACCCCGCCCGACCCCTTCGGCTACGGCCGCATCAAGCTGGGCGCCGATGGTCAGATCGAGCGCATCATCGAGCAGAAGGACTGCACGCCCGAGCAGGCCGCCACGCTGCTGGAGTGCAACGCCGGCTGCTACGCCTTTGACGGCGCGCAGCTCGCCGCCCATATCAACGAGATCGGCAACGACAACGCGCAATCCGAGTACTACCTGCCCGACATGCTCGAAATCCTCAAGGGTCACGGCCAGGCGGTCTCCATCTTCCACTGCGATGACTACCGCGACGGCCTGGGCGTCAACAGCCGCATCCAGCTCGCGCAGCTCACCGCTATCGCGCGCGACCGCATCAACGAGCACTGGATGGCCGAGGGCGTCACGTTCATCGACCCCACGCAGGCCTGGATCGGCCCCGATGCCGTCATCGGCCGAGACACCGTCGTGTGGCCGCAGACGCACCTGATCGGCCACGTCACCGTGGGCGAGGAGTGCCAGCTCGGCCCCAACAGCCGCCTCACCGACACTACCGTCGGCAGCGGCTGCACCATCGATGAGACTATCGCCATCGAGGCCGTCATCGAGAACGGCGTCGACTGCGGCCCGCGCGCCTACCTGCGCCCGGGCACTCACATGCTCGACGGCTCCAAGGCCGGCACGCACGTGGAGATCAAGAAGTCCACGATCGGCGAGGGCTCCAAGGTGCCGCACCTGTCCTACATCGGCGACACGACCATGGGCTCCGGCGTCAATGTCGGCGCGGGCTCCATCACCTGCAACTACGACGGCGTCCACAAGCACAAGACCGTCATCGGCAAGGATGCCTTCATCGGCTCCGACACCATGATGGTCGCGCCCGCCCAGATCGGCGACGGCGCGCTTGTGGCCGCCGGCTCTGTCATCGCCCTGACCGGCTTCCACGATATAGACGACATCGCCGGCGTCGCCTATAGCCATCTTGGTATCCGCGTCGCCGTTGCTGCGGGCTGCGTTCGTGGTCTGGTTGGTGCCATCGGG